>JBIKMF010000462.1:0-3048 GCA_044359425.1 Phycisphaerales bacterium | reverse complement strand
CTTGGGTGTGACGACGACGGGTGTGGGGTGGCGAGCGACCTGACGGTGAACAACCTGATCGCGGGCACCGCGTATCTGGTCCGAGTGGGTTCGTACGAGCTTGGCTCGACGGTGCTGAACATTGCGGGCTCGACACCGCCTCCCGCGAACGACACCTGTGGTGGCGCCGTTTCGGTCGGAGTTGGCAACACGTCGATCAACGTTGGTTCGAACGTATCGGCGAACGGAGCTTCGTCGTGCGAGTTCGATGTGACCCGGGACCTGTGGTACCGGTTCACGCCGGGCACGAGCGGCTCGTACCGGTTCTCGACGTGTGGGGCCTCGCTGGACACGGTGCTGAGCGTGTACAGCAGTTGTGGCGGAACCGAACTTGGGTGCGACGACGACGGGTGTGGGGTGGCGAGCGACGTCACCCTCGGCAACCTGATTGCGGGCACGGCGTATCTGATCCGAGTGGGTTCGTACGAGCTTGGCTCGACGGTGCTGAACATTGCGGGCTCGACTCCGCCTCCCTCGAACGACACCTGCGGCGGCGCTGTGGCGGTTGGAGCGGGCAACACGTCGATCAACTTCGGTGCGAACGTGTCGGTGAACGGAGCTTCGTCGTGCGAGTTCGATGTGACCCGTGACCTGTGGTACCGGTTCACGCCGAGCACAACGGGCTCGTACCGGTTCTCGACGTGTGGGGCCTCGCTGGACACGGTGCTGAGCGTGTACAGCAGCTGTGGCGGAACCGAACTTGGGTGTGACGACGACGGGTGTGGGGTGGCGAGCGACCTGACGGTGAACAACCTGATCGCGGGCACCGCGTATCTGGTCCGAGTGGGTTCGTACGAGCTTGGCTCGACAGTGCTGAACATTGCGGGCTCGACACCGCCTCCCGCGAACGACACCTGTGGTGGCGCTGTGGCGGTTGGAGCGGGCAACACGTCGATCAACTTCGGTGCGAACGTGTCGGTGAACGGAGAATCGTCCTGCGAGTCTTTTGAAACCCTCGACCTGTGGTACCGGTTTACGCCAGGCACAACGGGCTCGTACCGGCTCTCGACGTGCGGCGCTTCGCTGGACACGGTGCTGAGCGTGTACAGCAGCTGCGGCGGGACGGAGCTTGGGTGCGACGACGACGGGTGTGACCCGGACTCGTTCACGAGCGACCTGACGGTGAACAACCTGATCGCGGGCACCGCGTACCTGATCCGGGTGGGTTCGTACGAGCTTGGCTCGACGGTGTTGAACATCGAGTCGGCGATCGTTTGTCCTTCGGACTACAACGGAGACGGCGGGGTCGACGCGGATGACGTCATTGCCTTCTTTGCCGACTGGGATGCGGGTGCTCTGGCAGCGGACTTCAATGGCGATGGTGGCGTCGATTCCGATGATGTCATCGGCTTCTTCGGGAGGTGGGACTCGGGGTGCTGAGTTGCCTGGTTCGATCTGCCGCGGCCTTGGAGGAACGGCACGAGGCTCGGATCATGTGCCGTCCGGGTTCCTCGTCGGGGCTGTAGAGGCTCCGAGTAGAGGTGGATTGAAGTAGGTCGTTCAGAACGAGTCGTGCCTTCGGCACGTTATACACACGAAAAGACCCCCGCGTGATGCGGGGGTCTTTCATTGGTGGCTGGGTTGTTGGGGGTTACTTGCTGGCTTCGAGGATCGAGAGCATCGCGAAGGCTGTGCCGTAGCTGGCCGTGCGAGGGAAGACGCGGTCGTTCCAGGTGCCGTCTTCGGCTCGGACGCTGAACAGCAGGTTGTTCACGCGGCGGCGGTACTCCGCGCGCTCGCCTTGCGGGAGCATCTCGATCGCCATCGCGGCGTAGCGGTGCGCGAACATGAAGTAGTACGGCGCGATCGCGTACGGGCCTTCGTGGGTGCCGGTCTTGGCGCGGCGCTTGTCGAGCCACTCCCAGTGCACGATGAACGCGTCCACCGCGCCCCGCAGCGACTCGACCGAGCCCTTGCCCGCGAGCATCAGCGTCGTTTCGACCGAGAGCATGCGGCCGACCGCGCCCGGGGTATGGTCGTCGCGGCGGCCGCCGGCTTCGCCGGAGTACTGCACCGCGCCCGCTGCGCCCTTGCTCTTCTGGAGGAACGCGACCGCGCGGTCGATCACCGCTTGGTCGACCGCCGCGCCGTCGGTCTTGGCCTCGAAGAGGGCCTGGAGCGCGCAGCCGGTCATGAAGGAGCTGGGGGCGGAGGCTTTGTCGCGTCCGGGGGAGCGGGCGTAGTTCCAGCCGCCGGCCTGCGGGATCTCGGTCTTCTGGAGCGCGTCGCAGTACCACGCGATGGTCTCGTTGACCTTGTCCTTCAGGTCATCGGGCACCGCGCCCGCGGCCTTGGCGCGCACGAGGCCGTGCAGGCCGAAGATGTAGCCCCAGCCGCGGACGTCGTAGCCGGCGTCGTAGTCCTTCTCGCTCATGAGGGGGTGCGCGGTGCCGGAGCAGATGAACTCCATGCCGCGGCGGACGGCGGCCTGGCGTTCGGCGTCGTCGGCGAAGCCTGGGGCTTTAAGGAGGGCCATGATGCAGATGCCGGTGTTGCCGACGCGGTAGCCGATGGGGATCTGGCCCTTGACGCGGTAGACGCCTTCGTAGGGCCATTCGCCCTTGGTGTCGCCTTCCTGGTGGGAGATGAGGAACCCGACGCCGGAGTTCACGGCGGCGGCGAGGTCGTCGGCGGAGATTCGCTTGAGCGAGGGGTCCTCGCGGGGGGCTCGCTGCGCGAGGGCGGAGCCGCTTGCCGCGACGAGGAGGAGGCATGCGGCGGCACGGGTCAACATCCGGTGGAACATCCGAGGGTCTCCATTGAGCACCGCGCGCCCGCGGGTGATCGCGGATAGCCTACCACACCTGCGACGATGACCCAGACCCCGCTTCCAGCTTCGCCCGCCTTCCGCCCGATGGACGCCGTTCGGGGGTTGTGCACCACGAGCATCGTGGCACTGCACGCGGCGACGCCGTACGTCGCGCTGGACCTGCCGCACCTGCTGTGGCCGGTGGTGGAACGGGGGGCGTTCGGTTGGGCGGACTGGTTGTTCTGGACGGTGCGGTGCTT
>JBIKMF010000461.1:0-3056 GCA_044359425.1 Phycisphaerales bacterium | reverse complement strand
TCGCGGGGGGAGTTCTTGTGAGGGGCCTGGAGCGGGGGCGGGGTCACGAACTTTCGGACGAGGTCGGCGGCGCGGCGGGTGGCGTCTGCCGCGCGGCGGGCGCGGTCGCATTCTGCGGGGGAGGGGGATTGGGGGAGGTTGGCGATGGAATCGAGGACGTGGAGGGAGCGGCGGAGGGCGGCGAGCGCTTCGAGGGAGGCGTGGCGGCGGAAGAGGGCCTCGACGAGTGCGATGGCGGCTTGGACGTCGGGGGTTGCGACGAGCCGCGCGAGGGCGAGGAGGGAGAGCTGAAAGTGGGCGGCGACGGAGAACGGGGTGCTGTTGGGGGTGAAGAGGAGTTCGACGAGGGTGTCGACGAGGGGTGCTGGGGGGTTGGTTTGGGTTTGGGTGACGGGGGCGGGATATAGCGGTGTTTGTTTGGTGCTCATGGCGGCAATGTACGGTGTAAGGGAGGGTTCGTCAAGGGTTTTGGAAGGAAAAATGTGGAAGAAGTGGCCGAGTGGGGGAGTGGCAAAGTGCACGGTGGGGCGTTGTGGGGGCGGGGGGCGTTGGGGTTGGGGAAGGTCTATCTCAATGAGCCGAGGCGGGTTCGGTGGGACCGGACTGCGCGCGGGTCGTCGCGGCGATTGATCGACCCAGGGGCAGGCGGGGACCGGCGCGGCGAGATGTCCTGAATGTGGCGGCGGAGGCGGGGAGGGCCGGTGAGCCGATTCGTATCGAGCGGGCTCAACGCGATGCGGGCATGCCGCGAAGGATCTGGAGATGATGAAGGGCGTAGATCGCACGCGGTGTCGGGAACGGTGGGACGCGCTCTGTGCGCTGATGGTGCTGGTATGGAGAGTGACCCTTGTTGTGGTTGCGGTCTCTTTGCTGAGTTCGGCGCGGTGGGTGGTGTGGGGGAATCGACTGCAGAACCTGGAGAATCCGCACTGGTACTTCGGGATGCTGGTGAACGCGTTGCTCGTGGTCTTGGTCGCCGTGGTCTGGGCGTGCGGGCGTTCTGCGCGCAGCCTGCCGTGGCTGCTGTGCGCGACGAGTGTTGGCGTCTTGAAGGTGCTGGCGGACACAGAGGTCGGGCAGCTTGTGCTGATATCGATCCCCCCACTGCCGTTCTGCTGTGACCCGCCGATTGTCGCGTTCGGCGGGGTGGCGGGATGGGTGGCGGGGGTGATCCACCTTCGGGGAGTGGTGAGGTGGCGACGAGGGTGAGATGGGGTGGACGGTGGTTCTCTAGCAGGAATCGATCGATGGCTTCTAGCTGTTGATCGTGGATTCGAGAGTGGTGAGGACTGCGATAATCTCGTCCCAGGTCGGCGTTCGACCGAAGAGCATCTCTTGCATCGCGGCATAGTCCGCTCGGAGCGTTGCCATTCGGCTTGGCGGCGGGACAAGGCGCAGCGTGCCGGGCTTCGCTTGGGCATACTTCGCGGAGGCGACGCGGAAGAACGTGTCTTTGTGGGCGGCAACGGCGTTGAGTAGATCGTGGTCTTTTGCGGCCGCTTGTCCGACGGACGATGCGGCGAGGCGAGCGAGGTCGTAGTAGTGACGCGATTGACGTTCGCCGAGCGGCTTCTCGATAGGCCGATGGTGAATCGCGTGCAGGATGGTGGCCTTCTCCCAGAAGGTGCGTTCGGGCGACAACACTCGCACGATCGCTGTGGGATCGGCGAACGGCCTGGGGTGAGTCTTTGCGGAGTATGGCTCAACGCTCGCATCGACGGCCGGCCAGTGATCGCCGCGAGCGCCAAGCTCAAGTCGCACTTGTGGCCGGACGTAGGCGCTGATGTTCGGTTGTGCTTGCGGGTACGCGAACAGGATGGTCTGGCCATCGGGATCGTCCTCGGCGGCGCGCATCTTCCAGGTCCCGGTGCCTTCATCGGTGCCGAGCGAATCTCTGACGGAGGTACGGAGCATGGGCAGCAACTGGCCGTGCACAGCGCTCTTGCAAGCGGCTGCGAGTTCTTCGATGAGTTTGGCTCGCTGCTTGCCGGAGATGTTCTGGGATGCGGGATCGCGATCGCCGGTGAAGCCAAGCCCGTGCCGATCCAGGACGAGGTCGATGTCCTCCGAGAATCGTTCGATGAGGCCGAAGGCCTTGGAGAGCGAGGTACCGCCCTTGAACAGAATGTCCGCCGGTGGGCTCGGAAGGGTGAAGACGCGCTTGAGCATCCAGCACACCCAGAAGTCCTTTTCGATAATGGCGGAAGTGAGTCCCAGCTCCGCCGCGGACGCCTGGAAGAGGCTTTCACGATCGGGTGCAGCGAGACGGGCGACACTATCCACGCGAAGCGTCCTTTGCGGCACCGACGAGTTGGCGGGCGAGCGATGCGGCCTTGGCATCGGCGTACTTGGAGCGGCGCAGAAGAACCAACTGCTGCTGTCGGCTCAACATGCCCGCGAGCAGTGACAGTACCTTGTCGGCGAGGTTGTTGTCGATGGCATAGTGCACGATCTGCATGGCGTGAGCAATGGCGGGATCGCCTTGCGGCAAACGCTTTGGGCTGACATGGCGGAACTGGAACACTCGCTTGCCGATGGCGACTTTGCGGCTGCGGCCGTCGGTGAGATAGACCGGCTGTGCGGGCACATGTGTGGTGAGACCCATTTGGTTGGCGATGACCGCATCGCTGGCGATGACGCGGCTGTTGGTCTGGCGTCCGATGGCTTGGGCGATCTGATCGGGATCGGGGGGGACGGCAATGCCCAGCGTGGCGTTGACTCGCGGCGTGTGGTACAGCCCGCGCGCGAGGCGTTGGAGCGTTCCGGCGCGAACCATCCGGCTGAGTGTCTGATCGACGGTTGCCCGGCTGGCGAGATCCAGAAAGTCCATGGGAACAAAGACGGCGTGTGGCGGCGCCTTATGGATGCGTTGGCGGATCTGGTCGTGAGCGGTCTTCATGGCGAATCCTGTTGTCAGAAAAGCATACCATACTTTCTGACAACTGTCCATCGGAAGATGGACGGCTGGACTCCGGCCTTTCCGTTGAGAACGCCCGGACTTCCGCACAAAAGCCGTACTTGCGGTGCCACGGATGGGGTGCTTTGGCGGGGGCGGG
>JBIKMF010000105.1:0-11444 GCA_044359425.1 Phycisphaerales bacterium | reverse complement strand
GCCAGCGTCGTGAGCAAGACCGCCGTCGGCGTCCGCGTCGCGCTCTTCCGCGCTCGACAAGCCCTCGCCGGCCATCTCGCCGGCACCGATCTCGATCCCGCCCGCGCACAGTCCGAATCTCAGAATCTCCCGCCCTTCACGGGCAAGGTTGTCGGAGGACTCTCATGCTGAACCGCGACGAAGCCGTCATCCTCTCCGAAGCCGTCGACGACGACCGCCCTCTCCCCGCCGAGTCCTCCGACTCCGTCCGCGCAGAGTTCACCCGACAACTCCGAGTCGACGATCTTCTCCGCAGCTCCGCCCCTCGCCTCACCCAGTCCTCCCCCGCCGGCCTCGCCGACCGCATCAACGCCGCCATCGCCGACACACAGCCCGATCACCTTCTGGTCCTCCGTCGCGTCGGCCCCGCGCCCTTCTTCGCCGCCGCCGCGGCACTTCTCCTCGCCGGGATCACCTGGTTCTCCGTCGCCAACAAGCCCCCCACCATCGGCATCATGGGCTCGGGAATTCCCTTCCTCCCCGCCGCCGATCCGACGCAGGCCCTCAACGATTCCATCGAGAGCCCGCTCGCCGAAGAGGCCCGCAACCTCCGCGAAGACACCCGTCGCGCCACAGACGCCGTCCTCGCCTACTTGCCCCTCTCCCGCTGACACCCAACCATCCACGGTGAACCAGCACCTCCCCGTCCTCGTCGCGAGTTGGAACGGCGCACCCGCAACCGCCCGTGCAAGCGAACTCGCCCGTTCCGGAACCCCGCTCCTCGACGCAATCGTCAGGGGCGTCGCCCTCGTCGAAGACGACCCCACCGAAATGACCGTCGGCTACGGCGGCTTGCCCAACGAAGAAGGCGAAGTCGAACTCGACGCATCCGTGATGCACGGGCCGCTGCACAAAGCCGGAGCCGTCGCCGCGCTCAAGCGCATCCGCAACCCCGCCGCCGTCGCGCTCGAAGTCCTCCGCCGAACCGACCACGCCCTCCTCGTCGGCGAAGGCGCACTTCGCTTCGCGCGGCAGGTTGGCTTCTCCGAGGAGAACCTCCTCACCCCGCAGGCCCGCGAAGCCTGGCTCGCGTGGAAGGCGAACCTCAGCACCGCCGACGCCTGGATCGGCCCTTCCGATACACGCAGCTCCTTCGGGCACGCCCTCGACGCCGGTGTCGCCTCCAACACCAGCGGCGCACAGCACGCCGGGGCACACATCCCACGCACATGGGGAACGATCCACGTCTCCGGCCTCGACGCCGACTCCAACCTCTTCGCCTGCACCAGCACCAGCGGCCTCTCGTACAAGATCCCCGGTCGCGTCGGCGACTCCGCGCTCATCGGTGCCGGCATCTTCGTCGACAACGCTATCGGCTCGGCCGGCGCAACCGGGCGCGGCGAGGCCTCCCTCCACAACTGCATCGCCTACGACACCGTCCGCGCCATGGAGGCCGGACTCTCCCCCACCGACGCCGCACGCCAGGCCCTCCAGCGCCTCGCCCGCAACACCCGCGAACCCCGCCTCCTCAACGACCGCGGCGAACCCAGCTTCAACGTGACCGTCTACGCGCTCCGCAAGGACGGTCAGTGCGGCGCCGCATCACTCCGCAGCGGCTACACCCACGTGGTCCAGCGCGGCCCGCACACCGAGGTTCTGCCGACCTCCCCGATCTTCACGGGTTGAGCGCGCCGATCGCGTCGGCCGCCGGCAACGCCGCGCGATCAAAGGCGAAGACCCACAGCCAGCTCTCGTACTCCGCCTTGAAGTCGTTGTCCGTCGACACCAGAAGCGTCGCGCGTCCATCGGGCAAGGTCGGCCCCCACGCAAGGCCCTCGATCTTCTCCGGCATCGTGTCGCCCGCGAGCCCGAAGCTCGGGTCAAGGAAGTCGATGAACGGCTCCTTGGCCATCCCGCCCGCGCCCGGCCCCGCGCCCTCGATGGGCAGCGATTCCACGCCGCTCACGTCGACCGCTCCGCGCGTCGTCGCAACGTACACCGCACGCGACTTGCACTCACGCCCGGCATCACCGTCACGCTCAAGGACCAGATACCGCTCCGCGTCCACCGCGAGGATCTCGCTGACCCCGTTCTTGGGCTTCTCGAGCACGTACACGAACTCGCGCGTCGTCGTTCCATCCAAGGACATCTCCAGCACACGCACTCCGAGCCCCACCCGCTTCATCCGTGCATCCATCGCGCTGTCCTGCAGCAGCGGCGATTGCAACATCGCGAGTACCTTCGTCCCGTCCACGTGAAGCGCGAGCCCCTCGAACCCACGGTTGGCCTGCCGTCCGCCCGAGTTGTTCGGGGGCATCTCCCCCTCGGGCGTGTCCGCGGGCTGCTTCACCATGAACTTCGCCGGCGGCGCAAGACGAGCCTTCTGCTTCCCGTCCCGATCGAACACGTCGATGAACGGCCCGTACTCCTCGCTCACCACCATACCGCCCGGGATCAGACGAACGCCTTCAGGGTCCAGCCGAAGCTGATCCGTCTGTGCCCCCGCCAACGCCCGCACGTCGCCGACGAACTCCACGCCGTCCGCACGCGTCAGCATCAACGTCCGCGACAGCGTCAACTTCTTGCCTGCAAGGTCCAGATCAAACACCTGGGCGCGACACCGATAGACCGACTCCCCATCCGCCGGCCCACGATCGGCGACGGTCCAAAGCTGCCCACTCGCGGCATCGAAGTCAATCGCCGATCCAAACCCCCCCAGCCGGTTCTGCGGCACCCCGGAAGACGCGACCGCGCGGTTGCGTGACAGGTCACGCTCGGTCCCGGGAACCGCGATCCTCGCCACCAGTTCGACCTGCGCGGTTGCCGCGCCCGAAAGCACCAACGAAGACCAAACCGCCACCCATCGCGTGAGGAGATTCATGAAGGAATCGTCAGCGCCCGACCCCGTGAAACAAGGCCGAAACGCCGTCTTCACGCTTTCTTAACGCCACGAAGCGGTGTTGAACTCCGGACCACCGAAATCGACGCCGCGCAACCCGCCGCGAGTCCAACGGAAGTGCCCGTAGACCGTCGTGGACGCTCCCGCGCCCAGGACCGGGGCCTCCCAATCTCCGGGCGTAAACGCGAACGTCATCGGGAACGCGCGGCTCGGCGTGAGTGGATCAACACCACGCCCCGAGTCCGAGGTCGTGCGCACCGAGGCCGACCCGTCAAAGAACAGCAGTGGGCTGCGGGCCTGCTGGAACGCGTAGAACATCGGCACCTTGCCGAAGTGCCGCGCGAAGGTCTCGTACAGGTGGACCTTGGACGACGTGAACTGCACATCAGTCAGCTTCCGACGTCCGAAGATCTGACCGGAACGCTGGATGTTCGTGTAGGTGTAGTACCGATGCGATCCAGCCTGCGTCACCGTGCAGTAGTTCGGCCGGTCGCCGCGGTCGGGCGAGAAGGCCATCGGCACAACCTCGTAGCTGGAGCTGTAGGGCCACCGCTTGCCCCGGTTGTCACCCTGCTCGGGCGCCAGCGGCGTGGTCTCTCCACGGTCGAACGCCCGCGGGTCCGCCTGCCACTCCGCCCGCTGCTTGTCCTCCGGGCAGCACACCATCTTCTCCGGCAGCCGCGACGCCAGGTAATCCTGCAGCACGATGTGGTTGTACAGAATCTGCGGGATCCAGTTCTCGATGAACTGGATGTCCTCCCGATCCGCACGCCGCCTCAGAATGTCGATCGCCTGGCTCGCCGCGGCATCCAGGTCCGACCCCGCCGGCCCGCGCAGGTCCGCGTATTGACTCGGCAGCGGCACGCCGGCCTGCCACGTGAAGCTCCACAGGCGATCCTGCGCGTCCGCCGCGTAGGACGATGTCGCCACCGCGAACTGCTTGAGGTTCGAGGTGCACACGCTCAGCCGCCCCGCCTTGCGGGCCTGGCCAAGCGCGGGCAGCAGGATCCCGATCAGCAGCGCGATGATCGCGATCACCACGAGCAGTTCGATGAGCGTGAAGCCGCGCCCGGATTTCCGGCACCTTCGAGAGCATTCCATGTCAAGACCCCTGTGCTGGCCGAATGGCAGAACCGGCATCCTACCACATCCCGGACACCCTGTGAAGCCCCGCTTACGCCCCTTCTGCCGCCCGCCCGCCACCCAGCCTGGTCCACAGCGAGTACGCGGGCATCCCCACGAGCAACACCCCGAGCCACGGCAGCGTCGAGCGCGGGTCGTTCGCGATCGAAAGCCCGGTCATCGCAACCGCCGACAACACGAACACCGCCGGGACCACGGGATACCCGGGACACCGAAACGTCCGCTCCGCGCCCGGACGCCTCGCCCGCAGGATGAAGATCGCCGCCCCCGCCATCCCGTAGAAGATCCACATCGTGAAGACGAACCCGCCCGCCAGCGCCTGAAACCCGCCCAGCACCGTGATCGCCGTGCACGAGAGCCCGCACTGCGTCCAGAGCGCCACCGCCGGCGTCTGCGTCTTGCCACTCACGCGCGAAAGAAACCGGTACAGCAGGCCGTCCTGCGACTGCGCGAACGTCACCCTCGCCCCCGTGATGATCGAGGCGTGCGTCGCCCCCAGCGTCGAAAGCACGATCATCGCGCTCACGATCATCGACCCCCGCGGCCCCACCAGCACCTCCATCGCACGCGCCGCAACCCCGGACTCACCCACCGCCGCCGTTCGCATCTCCGCCACCGGGATCACCATCATGTACGCCACATTCACCAGCAGATACAACGCAATCACCGCGAGCGTCCCCACCAGGTACACCCGCGGCAGCGTTCGCTGCGGATCCTTCACCTCTCCCGCCACGCTCCCCACATCCGACCAGCCGTCGTACGACCACAGCACCGAACTCATCGCCGCCGTGATCCCCATCCACAGCGGCACAAGCTGCTCCGCTTCTCGCACGTTCTCCATGGACGATGCAGGCAACACAAACGCGAGCACCGCGATCGCGCCAACCGCAATCATCTTCAGCGCGGTCAGAAACGCGCCCACCCCCGCGCCCAGCCGCATCCCCAGCGTGTTCAGCGCGGTCAGCACCACGAGCTCAGCGCACACCGCGCCGGCAAGCTCCCAGCGCGTCAGTGTGATGCCGAACATCCGCGCCAGATACTCGATCGTCACCACCGCGATCGCCGATGCCGCGAACGGCTTCGTCAGCAGCATGTACGTCCAGCCGAACGTAAAGGCCACCGCCCGCCCGTACCCCTCGCGCAGGAAGTTGTACACCCCGCCGGAACGCGGGAACATCACCGCCAGTTCGGTAAACGTCAACGCCCCGAAGAGCGAGAGCACCCCGCCCCCAACCCAGAGCAGCAGGATCAGCCACGGCGCACCGATCTGCCCAGCGATGTCCGAGGGCGTCCGGAAGATCCCGCTCCCGATCGTCACCCCGACCATGATGCCAGCGGCACCCAGAAAGCCAATTGTTCGCGGCAGATCACGCGGTGTTTGCATGCGAACATGGTACCGCGACTCCCCGCTCTCCGCGCTTCATGGTCAACACCCGCTGTCCCAGTGCCCGAAGAAGAAGATCACATCGTCGCCGTCCGTCGAGCCATCACCGGTGACGTCCCCCTCGATCGCGCCCGAGTCCCACGCTTCGAAGAACGCGATCACGTCGTCGCCATCCACCGCGCCGTCCCCCGTGAAGTCCGACTCGCACCCGTAACGCAGAAACACACCGGTCGACTCGTACTCCACCGTCCAGCCGATGGGTGCGTTCACCGACTCAAACTCCCCGTCGATCACCGGGCCCCCCAGAATCTGGATGCGGTCCCGCACCGCGGGCGCATACCCGTTGATCTCGCGCACCGTGAGCGTCGCGCCCTCTGTGCCGTCCGAAAGCACGATCCCGCCACCCGCAAACACGGCGTCCGCCTGGCCCTCGCCCGCACCCGCGAGGTCGATGTGGAAGTGCGCAAACCGCCCCGACGGCCGCAGCAAGCCCGACGTGTTGATCGCGCCGACGTCATCCCCGTCGTGCGCGCCGGGGTAGATGTCCCCGCCCACCGCAAGCCGCGGCGAATCCACGAAGCCCACGCCACGCAGCGATGCACCCGGGTCGATCCGCACCACGCTCTCAACGAACACGGTGCCGAACCCCAGTGTGAGGCTGAAGTCGCCGCCGCCAATCCCGTCGTCGTCCCTCAGAACCAAAGCGTCATCGCTGGTCACCAGCGTGCCGTGCAGATCGGCGCCGAGTGCCGACCCATCGCCGATCGTCGCCGGCCCGGTGATCACGGTGAATGTGCCCGGCAACGTGGACACCTGGGCGCTCATCTCGCCTTCCGCGATCAACCCCCGAGCAAAGACGACGGATGTCCCGTCGATGCCCCCGGAAGTCGTGACCAGCCCTTCGAACACAAGCCCGTTGCCGGTCGGGCGGATGGGACCGCGCGCCACGCACTCGCCCATCGTTCCGAAGCCATCGAGCGAACCTTCTCCCGGGATCTCCCACCCATTCAGCGCTCCCAGCGCACCGCCCGCGATCGTCACGCTCCCGACCGCGCGATCCGCATCGCCAACGGTCACATCGTGCGGACCGACGACAAGCATCGCGCCGGTCTCGTAGCCGTTGGGCAGCGTCCCGTCTCCGAGCGTGAGGTCCTGGTTCGCGACGATCACGCCGCTCCCACCACCGATGCGACCGCCGAGTACGCCCGCCGCGTTCAGCGTGCCGCCCGACATGAGCGTTCTCCCGCTGACGTACGTGTCACCCGCCCAGTTCACCGTGCTCCCTGGATTGAGCACCGTCGAGCCCGTGCACGAGTAGTCCGCACCTACACCGAAGTTCATCGTCGCCGAGCTCCCGCCCCCAACTCGCCCGAACGCCGCCTGCGCGCACGACATCGACGCGTTGTCAACAAAGACTTCGCCCAGACCGCCCGCCGCGCTCCCCACGAGCAACTCATTCACCGCCGTGCTGGCAAGGCCCGAGCAGAAGTAGATCCCGTGCCCCGCGCGGCCGACCTCCAGGTTCCCCCCCGCGGCAAGCTCGCCTCCCGTATGGATGTCCAGCTGCCCAAACGATCCCGCTTGCTCCCCCACCGTCACACCCGCATCACAGGTGATTCTCCCGAGCGAGATCAGCGAACCACTGTGCGCCACCGCCACACGCAGCGTGTTGAGCGGCGCGTTGCCGAGGAGAACCATGAACCCGCCGCCCGACGAGGTCGACGTGTCCAACACGAAGTTCCCGCTGTGGACAAACAGCGAGCCGTTCACATTGAAACGCCCATCCTCCAGCGCGAGCACGCCGTTGGCGCCCAGATGCAAATCGCGGCAGGAGACCGAGAAGGGGCCGCCCGCGGTCTGGTTGATCGTCATCGTGCACGGGTTGCCCGGCGAGTCATCGCCGAGATAGACGTCCCCGGCGACCGACACCATCGAGCGGCGCAGGAACTCCGCCGAACCGAATCCGCCATTCCCACCCGCCGGATTGTTGCCCAACCGCAGATCGCCCCCGACCGTCAGCGTCGTCGGCGTGGTCGAAGTCGCATCACCCAGCCGCAGCGTCCCACCCTCGCTCTGCGTTCTCCCCAGCAACACGCTCGCTTGCGTCGCGATGCTGCCGCCGTTGAGCACGACGATCTCGTTGAATCCGCCGGTCAATCGCCCGCCGATCAGGTCGGCGTCGGGGCCGAGCAGCGTAACCGAAGACCCTGTCCCGTTCACACTCAAGCGACTGCCGATCGTCGTACCGGAGTGGAGTTCGAGATCGCGCGAAGACACCACGCGAGCACCCAGGTTGACGTTCAGCGTGCCCCGGGCCGACGTCCCCGGACTCCCGATGAACGTGGCGGCGTTCGGGCCGCAGGTCAGCAGCGAGTCTGGACCTTCGAGCGTCAGCGTGCCGACCGCACCATTTCCTTCACCCACCCGCAAGAACCCGGAGGTGATCATCTCACCGGAGGTGATCCGCAACGTCCCAACCAGCCCGCTCAGCCCCGCCACGGCCAACGTCCCCGTCACCGTGTGCGGGGTCGTCGTGCTCCAGTTCATCGTCCCCCGCCGCCACTGTTCGATGCTCGTCTCCGGCGCCAGCCCATCGCACACAAAGGTGTTGGTCCCAACGAGGTCCACGATCAACTGATCGCCGGGCTGCGGCACGCTGATGGGCGACCAGTTCGTCGCCGTCGAGAAGTTGCCCCCGGTCGCCAGACTCCAGACGCGGATCGTCGCCTGCGCGCTCCCCGCAAAGCAGGCCAGCATCATGGCGACAGAAACGCGGCAACGGTTACTGGGCATCGAACGGCTCCTTGTGTTCCCCCACTCCGCGAGCCCCAACCCACACCCGGGCCACGCATCCCCACGATTGTCCAAAAAGAAAACCGGGCCCACCCAGGGGCCCGGTGCGATTCAACCAGTATCAGGTCGCCTTACTTCATCTCACGAAGCACGGCCTGAGCCGCCGCGAGACGCGCGATCGGCACGCGGTACGGGGAGCAGCTCACGTAGTCCATCCCGACGCGGTGGCAGAACTCCACCGACTTCGGATCGCCGCCGTGCTCGCCGCAGATGCCGACCTTCAGGTCGGGCTTCACGGCCCGGCCCTTCTTGACGGCCATGTCCACCAGCGCGCCCACGCCCGACTGATCCAGCGTCTGGAACGGATCGGCGGGGAGCAGCTCGCGCCGCAGGTAGTCCGGCAGGAAGGTGCCGATGTCGTCACGCGAGTACCCGAAGGTCATCTGCGTGAGGTCGTTGGTGCCGAACGAGAAGAAGTCCGCAGACTCCGCGATCTCGTTCGCCGTCACCGCCGCACGCGGGATCTCGATCATCGTCCCGACCTTGATGTCGAGCCGGGGCTTGTAGTCCTCGGTCTCCTTCACCTTCGCGATGGTCGCCTCGACCTCCTCGCGGAGCACCTGCAGCTCGCGCTTCGTGCCCACCAGCGGGATCATGATCTCCGGCAGAGCCTTGATGTTGCTCCGCAGGCAGTCGATCGTCGCCTCGACGATCGCCTTCACCTGCATCTCCAGGATCTCGGGGTACGTCACGCACAGACGGCACCCGCGGTGGCCCAGCATCGGGTTCGCCTCGTGCAGCTGCGTCACCCGCTGAGCAACCTTCGCCACCGGGATCCCCATCGCCTTCGCCATCTCGGCCTGGGCCTCGTCGGTGTGCGGGAGGAACTCGTGCAGCGGCGGATCGATCAGGCGGATCGTCACCGGCAGACCCTTCATCGCCTTGAAGATCCCGATGAAGTCGTCCCGCTGGAACGGCAGCAGCTTGTCCAGCGCCTTCACGCGCGCTTCCTTCGTCTCCGACAGGATCATCTCACGCATCGCCTTGATGCGCTCGCCCTCGAAGAACATGTGCTCCGTGCGGCACAGGCCAATGCCCTCGGCCCCGAAGTCGCGGGCCCGCTGAGCATCCTCGGGGGTGTCCGCGTTCGTCCGGATCCCCAGCTTCCGGTACTTGTCCGCCCACTTCATCACCTGCAGGAAGTCGCCCGAAATCTTGTCCGGCTCCTTCCGCGAAACCGTGCCCACCATCACTTCGCCCGTGAACCCGTCGATCGACAGCACGTCGTCGCGGCCGAAGGTCTGGCCCTTCACGGTCACCTTCCCCTTCGCCTCGTCGATGTGCAGCTCGCCCGCGCCCACCACGCAGCACTTGCCCCAGCCGCACGCCACCACCGCCGCGTGGCTCGTCCGACCGCCCGTGCTGGTCAGAATGCCCGCCGCCGCGTGCATGCCCTCGACGTCCTCCGGGCTCGTCTCGTGCCGCAGCAGGATCACCTTCTCGCCCTTGCGAGCCCGCTCGACCGCCTCGTGCGCATCGAACGCGATCTTGCCGACCGCCGCGCCCGGCGACGCCGGAATACCACGCGTCAGCACCTCGGCCTTCTTCTTCGCCGAAGCCTCGAACATCGGCAGCAGCAGCTGCGTGATGTCGCCCGCCGGAATCCGCAGGATCGCCGTCTTCTCGTCGATCAGCCGCTCACGCGCCATGTCGCACGCGATCCGCACCGCCGACATGCCGTTGCGCTTACCAGTGCGCGTCTGCAGCATGAACAGCGTGCCCTTCTCGATCGTGAACTCGATGTCCTGCATGTCCTTGTAGTGCTTCTCGAGCTTCGTCTTGATCTCGAGCAGCTGCTGGTACACCTTCTTGTTCCACTTCGGCATGTCGTCGACCGGCAGCGGCGTCCGGATGCCCGCCACCACGTCCTCGCCCTGCGCGTTCACCAGGAACTCGCCGTAGAAGTGGTTCTCGCCCGTCGCGTTGTTCCGCGTAAAGGCCACGCCCGTGCCCGAGTCGTTGCCCATGTTGCCGAACACCATGCACTGCACGTTCACCGCCGTGCCCGCCAGCCCGCGGATGTTCTCGATGCGACGGTACGAAACCGCCTTGTCGCCCATCCAGCTCTTGAACACCGCCTCGATCGCCAGCTCAAGCTGCTTGAACGGGTTCTGCGGGAACACCTCGCCCTTGAACTTCTGGTAGACCTTCTTGTACTCCTCGCACACCTCGATCATCCCCTCAGACGGGAGATCCGTGTCCATCCGGGCGCCGTGCTTGGCCTTCACCTTCGCCAACGCCTCCTCGAAGTGCTTGTGGTCGATGTTCATCACCACGTCGCCGAACATGTCGATCAACCGCCGGTACGCGTCGTACGCAAACCGGGAGTTCCCCGTCGCGTTCGCCAGCCCCGTCACCGACGCATCGGTCAGCCCCAGGTTCAGAATCGTGTTCATCATCCCCGGCATGCTCACCTGAGCACCCGACCGCACCGACACCAGCAGCGGGTTTGTGTTGTCGCCAAACTTCTTCCCCGTCTCCTTCTCCAGGTGCGCGATGTTCTTGTGAACCTCGTTCATCAACCCGTGCGGCAACCGCTGACCCGCCTTGTAGTACGCCCCGCACGTCTCCGTCGTGATCGTGAACCCCGGAGGAACCGGCAGCCCGATCGACGTCATCTCCGCGAGGTTCGCACCCTTGCCACCGAGCAGGACCTTCATCGTCCCGTCCCCTTCGGTCTTCAGCTTCCCGAAGTAATACACCATCTTCCCCGGCTTGTTCCTCATCTGCGGCGACGTCGTCACCGTCACGCCAACCTCCGCCTTCTTCGCCACCTTGCGGATGGTCTTCTTCACGACCTCGCCGCCGGAGTGCTTCACAGCCTCGGGACGCGACTTCATGCCTGACTTCGCCATGACTTACCTTTCTTCACATCCACGCGCCGACCCGCGACAGCCGATCGCCACGCGCCTTCCGCCCGCCCCCGCCCACACGATCCCACACCACCTTTGGGAGGGTTTCGCTCGTGCTTTGTTCGGTCGTGTCCCCCCGGCGAACGCTGCGCGTCGCGCCGTGAGGCCCTCATTCTAGGAACCCAATTCCTCCTCGACGACCCCCAAACACCCCCGAACCCATTCCCTCTTCCCCCTCCGTACCCTTCTCTCCCCCGTGAACACCTCCCCACACATCCCCCTCCCCCTCGACTGGGACGCCTCCCCCCACGACATCCTCGCCGCCTGGCCCCCA
>JBIKMF010000104.1:0-11448 GCA_044359425.1 Phycisphaerales bacterium | reverse complement strand
CGCGAGGAGGGCGGAGGCGAGTCGGCGGAGTTCGTCGTAGACGAGCGGGAAGAGATTCCCGGAGGCGGCGTGGTCACCTGCCTCGACGGCTTCGAGGAGACGGGTCACTTCGCTGTGCGGATGTTCTGACACGTGCGATCCTCTGGCCGTCTGGGGCTGGCAGAATCTATAGGCTCACCGGGGGTTGCGGCCGGGTTCAATGTTGGAGAACCCGACGGTGCAGGCGGGCGTTCGCGCTTTGTTTGCGTTGGGTGGTTGGACACGGGATTTCAGCGGAGAACGGCGGCTGCCGCGAGGCGTGAGAGCGCGGGGAGGGCGTGGCCGGTGAAGTCGAAGAGGGCGAGGTTTTCGCAGCTGCTGCCGATGGACGGGCTGGGGATGAGCTCACCGCCCCACGCGCAGACGCCCAGGCCGTTGGGAAGATCGCGGACGATCGCGGCGAGGTCTTCGAGGAATCGAGCTTGGCCGTCGGGTGAGGCGGGGTACCCGGTGAGAAGCTGCGAGGGGAGGCCGACGAGGTTGTGCGTGTTGTCGGACCAGTTGAGGGTCCAGGGGTAGGCGGTTTCCGCGATGAGGAGCGGAAGCGAGTAGCGTGCGGAGAGATCGCCGAGGTTCTGAGAGACGCCGGCGAGGGGGCCGTGCCACCAGGGGTAGTACGAGAGAGCGATCCCGCGAACACCGGAGACACGCGCGAGCAGGTTGTCGAAGAACCAGCGGCACGCGCCGTTGTCGCCGCCCCGATCGATGTGGATCATGGGCTTGCAGAGGTTCGGGTGCGGCGCGGCGTCGGCGCACGCGGAAATGCCGGCCTGGATGAGTTGCGCGAAGGGGCTCCAACCCGAGGCGGAGATGCGTCCGATGGGCCAGAGCATGCCATCGGTGACTTCGTTGCCGATCTGGACCCACTCTGGGGCGCAACCGACTCTGGCGAGTCGGCGCAGAAGGTCGTGGGTGTACGAGTAGACGCGATCGGCGAGCGCAGCGAGGGAGAGTCCTTGCCACGCGGCGGGCGGAGATTGGTGCCCGGGATCGGCCCAGGTATCTGAGTAGTGAAGGTCGAGGAGAATCGAGAGTCCGTTGGCACGGCCGTGCCTCGCCGCCAGAATCGTGGATTCCGAGCCGCACCAGCCGTCGGCTGGAGAGTGCCAGGCGCGGAGGCGCGCGAGGTTGAGGCCGGATCGCGCGGCGATTCGGAAGGGCGTGGCGGGACCGAGGGCGTCGCGATAGGTCGCTCCTGCGCTTTGGTATTGGAGTGCAGCGGAGAGGTCCAAGCCAACGAGTCCGAAGCGTGGGCGTGCGACGGCCCGTGGCTGCCCGAGGGCAGAGGGGGAGATCGCGGCTGCGGCGCAGATGGCAAGAAAGCTGCGACGATCCATGGGTGACCCTAGGGAGGCGAACGGAAGAGGGAGCGTGGTTCTCGGGCTGGGGGAGTTTCTTCGTTGCTCTGTGGGCGGGGTACTGGTAGTCTGGCGGTACGGTTCGATCCCGCGGGTGGTTCCTATTCGGGGCAACGCATGCACACGATTCGTGAGACTGCTGTACTTGGCCTTTGCGCACTGGCCGGGATGGCCGGAATGGCACTTGGGCAGAACCAGCCGCCGGCAACGCCGGTGGTGACCGAGCCGCGGGTGGGGCGGGTGGTGAATCCGTCGGATTGCCACATGGAGACGGACGTGTTTACGGACCCGAATCCGGGTGATGCGCACGTGTGCACGGATTGGCAGATTGTGCAGGCGAGCGACGGGCAGGTGGTGTGGACGACGGCGTGCATCTCGGGAGTGGAGCGGTTGCACACGCACCTTGGAGACGGGGTGTTTTCGGGGCCGCTGGCAGGTGCGAATGAGCTGGCGCCGCAGACGAACTACCGGCTGCGCGTGAGATTCCGGGACAGCAGCGGGCAGACGGCGACCGAGTGGAGCGCGTGGGGCGAGCGCGACTTCGTGACGGGCACGTTGTCGGCGGTGTTCCCGATGGAGATCCAGGACGTGCTCTCGTTGCCGGCGCCGGTGTTGAGCGAACCGTTGCCGGTTGGCGCGGTGCCCGCGACGGTGAGGTTGGGGGACTCGACGGGGCAGTTGCTGCTGCAGGTGACGGGCTCGGGCACGGGGAACGTGGTGAGCAACCCGCCGTCACTGGGCGAGCACGGCGCGGCGAAGGCGACGGTGACCGCAGGGTCGGCGGGGCTGACGCTGCCGGAGTTTGAGCTGAACTTCACGGACGAGGATGATCAGGCGCGGGAGATCGTGTTCCCGGCGGTGGACTTGATGCCGGGCGAGAGCGAGTCGTTCTGGATTTCGACCAACGGCAGCACGTACCACGCGCACGCGGAGGACACGGTGCCGAGCTTTGCGGAGTTGGTGCGTGGGGCGTCGGTGCCGTGGACGGCGGTGGCGGACATCAAGATCGAGCGGGTCGCGACGGGGTTCCAGATGCCGGTGGGGATCGCGTTCGTCCCCAACCCGAGCGCGGACGCGGATGCGCCGATCTACTACGTCGCGGAGTTGTACGGAACGATCAAGGTTGTGAAGCGAGATGGAACGGTCGCCGACTACGCGACGGACCTCCTGAACTACGACCCCTCGGGCGCGTTCCCGGGCTCGGGCGAGCAGGGAGTCGGCGGATTGACGGTTGATCCGACCAACGGCGATGTCTTCGTGACGGTGCTCTTTGCGCCGGACATCAACAACAACTCGGTGGGCAATCCGCGGGTGGTGCGGCTGTCGAGCGCGAACGGGGGGAGGACCTCGAACGCGCGGACGATCATCCTGAACATGGCGCCGGAGGTCCAGGGGCAGAGCCACCAGATCTCGAACATCACGATCGGGCCGGACGGGTTCCTGTACGTTCACATGGGGGACGGCTTCGACGCGGGTTCGGCGCAGAATCTCTCGTTCTACCGCGGGAAGATCCTGCGGCTGCTGCGGACCGGGCAGCCGGCGCCGGGGAATCCGTTCTACAACATCCTGGATGGGATCACAGCGCGTGACTACGTGTACGCGTCGGGTGTGCGGAATCCCTTCGGCGGCGCGTGGCGTGCGAGCGACTCCTCGCACTACTTCGTCGAGAACGGCCCGAGCGTCGACCGGTTCGCGAAGCTGGTCGCGGGGCGGAACTACCTGTGGAACGGCAGCGATGCCTCGATGACGAACTTCGCGTTGTACAACTGGGATCCCGCGTCAGCACCGGTGAACATCACGTTTGTGCAGGCGGAGACCTTCGGCGGGAGCGGGTTCCCGGCGGCGTACTTCGGCCGGGCGTACGTGACGCAGTCGGGGCCGACGTGGGCGAGCGGGCCGGGGAGCGCGTACTACAAGTCGGTGACGGAATGGACGATCGACGGAGCGGGCGTGCTGGTGGGGCAGCCCCGAGCGATCGCGTACTACAACGGCGGAGGGAAGTCGACGACGGTGGCGATCGCCGCGGGGCCGGACGGGCTGTACTTCAGCGACTTCTACAAGGAGGACTCGTTCGCCGATCCGACCGCGCGGGGCTCGAGCATCTTCCGGGCCCGGTACCAGGCGCCACCGCCGCCGCCGGACTGCAACGGGAACTCGGTGCCGGACGCGACGGACATCGCCGCGGGCACGAGCCTGGATTGCAACCTGAACGCGATCCCGGACGAGTGCGATATCGCCGCGGGACGCAGCCAGGACTGCAACAACAACACGGTGCCCGACGAGTGCGACACGACGACGCTGGCGACGGAGACCTTCGGCGGCGGTTTGAACGGGTGGCAGGTGAACGGGGTGGCGCAGCTGACAAACGGTTTCGTTCGGCTGACCACGACGGCGGGTGGCGTGGTGGGTTCGCTGGTGCACGCGCCGCTCTCGGCGGATCCGACGGAGTCGTTCGACATCGGCTTTGATTTCCGCATCGGCGGTGGGTCGGGAGCCGACGGCATGTCCTTCGCGGTGTTCGACGCGAGCCGGTACACGCAGAGCGCACTGTTCTCGGAAGAGGGCCCCGGATCGGGCAACGAAGCCCCGAGTGGTCCCGGCACGGTCGTGGTCCAGTTCGATACCTACGACAACGACGGCGAGGGCGAGAACACGATCGAGATCATGACCGATGGTGTCACTCGGGGCACGTACGTGCCATCGTTCGATCTCGAGGATAACCAGTGGCACCGCGCGACGGTCGTGTTCGACGGCGAGCACCTCACGGTACGGGTCACAAACGCCGCGGGCGTCATCGAAACAGCGTTCAACCGACTGCCGATTCCCTACACGCCGTTCGTGGGACGATTCGGCTTCGGCGGCCGGACCGGCGGGCTGACGAACAACCACGACATCGACAACGTGTCGTTCCGTGTACCCGGGCCCAACGACCTGAACGGCGACGGGATCCCGGACGTCTGCGAATGCCCGTCCAACTGGAACCACGACGACACCGTGGACGGCGACGACGTGATCGCCTTCTTCGGCGAGTGGGACAGCAACAACGCGGACATCAACGGCGACGGCGGCACCGACGGCGACGACGTGATCTTCTTCTTCGCGGCCTGGGACGCGGGATGTTAAGAAAGGCCACCGGAGCTCGCGCGTGCCGTACACTTCCCGCGTGAACGCCGGTCGCTCGAGAGTGCTCGCCGCGGGTTGGGCCACGCTTGTCGCGGCGGCGATGTCATTCCCCGCCTCAGCCCAGCAGGGCGACGCTCTGGCCGATGAACTCAACCGGCGACTGGCCTCGGACGTGGCGCCGCTGCTCGCAACGTATTGCCTCCCCTGCCACAACGCCGAGAAGTCAAAGGGTGACGTGCGGCTGGACGGTTTGCGATCGATCAAGGATGCGCTCGGGATCGTGGACGATCTCGAGATGGCGAGGGAGATGATCGTCACACGCCAGATGCCGCCGGAGGACAAAACTCAGCCGAGCGATCACGAGCGTCTCATCCTGCAACAGTGGCTCGACGGCGCACTGGACTACGTTCCCCCCGACGCGAAGCCGGATCCGGGCTGGTTCACGATTCACCGGCTCAACCGGTCCGAGTACCGCAACACGATGCGGGACCTGCTGGGGATCGACCAGACGAAAGTCGACATCGCCGAGCGGCTCCCGCCCGACGATACCGGCTACGGCTTTGACAACATCGCGGATGTGCTCTCGGTGTCGCCGCTGGCGGTTGAGCAGTACATCGAGGCGGCGGAACGTGCCGTGGAGATCGGGCTGGGGCCGATGGTGGAGATCTCGGATTCGCCCCGCCCCGTGGGCAAACTCGAGGGCAACGGCCCGGGCGCGCGGCTGCCCGGAGGTGGTTTCGCGATGTACTCGGTGGCAGCGGTGGAGAGCACCCTGCGGATCCCCGTGACGGCCGAGTACATCATCAGGATCACCGCGTGGGAGGATCACGCGGGCGACGACAACGCACGCATCAGCCTGCGCATCAACGGCAAGGAACGCGACGAGTTCAGGATCTCCGGCACGCGGACCGACCCGCAAACCGTCGAAACCCGACTGAAGCTCCGCGAGGGCGACCTGCGGCTCGGGGCACACTTCACCAACGATTTCTATCAGCCCAATGTCGCCGATCGCAACCTCGCGATCGAGGAGATCACCATCGCCGGGCCGATCGACGAGGCCACCACCGAGCGGCCGGCGCAGTGGCGTGCTATCTTCGCGCGTCACCGTGACATCCCGTCCGATCCCGATCGCGCGGCGGCGATTCTCTCGCGATTCGCGGCCCGCGCGTACCGACGGCCGCTCGAGCCGACCGAAGAAGCCGCGCTCGCGTCGTTCTACCAAGCAGGAACCGCGGAGGGCCTGTCGTTCGAGGCCTCCGTGCGCCGCGCCATGATCGCCACCCTCACGTCGCCGAAGTTCCTCTTCCGCACCGTGGCGAACCCCCGCCCGAACGACCCCGCGCACACGTACGCGCTCGGCGATCACGAACTCGCGAGCCGCCTCTCCTACTTCCTCTGGAGCAGCACGCCCGACGACGAACTGCTCGACCTTGCGGCGCGCGGCGAACTGCGGACACCCGAGACACTCCGCGCCCAGGTGCGGCGCATGATCGCGGACCCGAAGTCCGCCGCGTTCGTCGAGAACTTCGCGGGGCAGTGGCTCCAGCTCCGGGCCCTGGATTCGCTGGCGCTGGACACGGCCCGCTTCCCGGAGTTCGACGGGCCGCTGCGGACGTCCATGGCCCGCGAGGCGCAGCTCTTCTTCGCGGACATCCTGCGCAACAACCGAAGCGTGCTCGAGTTCATCCGCAGCGACTCCGTGTTCGTCAACGACCGCCTCGCCTCGCTCTACGGGATCGAGGGCGAGTTCGGCCCATCGTTCCAACGCGTGACGCTGCCTCCGGACTCGCCCCGAGGTGGGGTGATCACGATGGCCGCGGTGCTCGCCGTCACGAGCAACACCACACGGACGAGCCCGGTGAAGCGGGGCCTGTACGTGCTGGATCAGATCCTCGGGGCCCCCCCACCGCCGCCGCCGGCGGACATCCCGCCGCTCGACCAGACCAAGCTCGACACGCCCAACCCGTCGATGCGGGAGAAGCTCGCGGCTCACGTCGCCAACCCGACCTGCGCGGTCTGCCACAACAGGCTGGACCCAATCGGCTTCGCGCTCGAGAACTTCGGCGCCACCGGCCGCTGGCGTCTGGACGACGAGGGCAACCCGATCGACGCGCTCGGCACGCTGCCCGGCGGCGAAACCTTCAACGGCCCCATCGAGCTCAAGAAGACGCTCATGGGCAAGAGCGACCAGTTCGTCGAGGCCTTCGCCGCAAAGGTGCTCACCTACGCGCTCGGCCGTGGAATGGAGCCCTTCGACCGCCCCGCCGTGCGCGCAATCACAGCGAGCACCCGCGCCGACGGCGATCGCTTCGGGTCGCTCATCGAGGCCGTGGTGCTCAGCGAATCGTTCCGAACCTGCAGAGGCCGGGAGGTCCACAATGACTAGTCCACTCGCACGCCGCACCGTTCTCCGCGGCATGGGCGTCACGCTCGCGTTGCCCTGGCTCGAAGCAATGGCCGGCGTCGGCCGCGCCGCGCGAGCGATGTCGGCCACACCGACCCCGCTCCGCATGGCGTGCGTCTTCATGCCAAACGGCGTGAACTACGACTGGTGGGCCCCCACCGGCGAGGGCGCGGCGTACGAGCTCTCCCAAACGCTCTCGCCCCTCGCTGGCGTGAAGCAGCACGTCAACGTCCTCACCGGGCTCACGCTCGACAAGGCCCGCGCAAACGGCGACGGCCCCGGCGATCACGCCCGCAGCTCGGCCTCGTTTCTCACCGGCCACCAGGCGAGAAAGACCGCCGGCAACGACATCCGCATCGGAGTGAGCGTCGATCAACTCGCCGCCAAGCAAGCGGGCGCGACCACCCGCCTCGCGTCGCTCGAACTCGGCTGCGAGAGCGCGCCGAGCTCAGGTAACTGCGACTCGGGGTACGCCTGCGCCTACGTCTCCAACATCTCCTGGCGCGACGAAACGACGCCAATGTCCAAGATCGTCGACCCCGCGGCGGCGTTCGAGCGGCTCTTCGGCGACGCGACACAGGCCGCCGCGCGAGCCGAGCGCCTGGCCCGGCGCAAGAGCGTGCTGGACTTCGTGCGCGAGGACTCCAAGCGTCTGGAGGCTGCGCTGGGTTCGAGCGACCGTCGGAAGCTCGATCAGTTCCAGACCGCGGTGCGCGAGGTGGAGCAGCGGATCGACCGTGCCCGCGCCGAAACAGATGATGTCCCCAAGCCCGACATGGAACCGCCCGCGGGCATCCCGCGCAAGGCCTCGGCCCACATCGATCTGATGTACGAGCTGATGCTGATCGCGTTCCAGACCGACTCGACGCGCGTCTCGACGTTCATGCTCGGCAACGACGGGAGCAACCGCAGCTACCCGGAAATCGGTGTGAAGGAAGGCCACCACCACCTGTCGCACCACCAGAACAACGAGGAAATGATCGAGCAGATCCGCAAGATCGACCGCTTCCAGATCGAACGGTTCGCGAAGTTCATCCAGCGCCTCAGCGAGACCCCAGAGGGCGAAGGGACACTGCTCGACAACAGCATGATCCTCTTCGGCGGCGGCATCGGCGACGGCAACCGCCACAACCACGAGAACCTGCCGATCCTCATGGCCGGCCGAGCGGGTGGCACCATCGAGACCGGTCGCTGCATCCGGTACCCGAAGGAAACGCCCCTCTGCAACCTCTACCTCTCGATGCTCGACCGCATGGGCGCTCCCGTGGAGAGCTTCGGCGACAGCACGGGCCCGCTGGAGTTGGCGTAGCCCCCCGCCTCGCGTACCCTCCCCCTTCCCATGGGCCCGGCACCATTCCCTCTATGGCTCTACCTCCCCCTCGCCGCTCTCGCGGTGTGTGGCCTCATCGGCGTCGTGTACGCCCTCTTCTTCGACACCTCCCGCGGCCGACGCCGCTGCCCGCGCTGCTGGTACGACATGCGCGGCGTAAGCGGGCTCCGCTGCCCCGAATGCGGCCACGAGGCCCGCGCCGAACAGGACCTGCTCCGCACACGCCGCCGCTTCGGCCTTGCCGCGGCCTCGCTGGTGCTGCTCGTCCCACTCCTTGCCTACTTCGTCATCCGCGACGGGCGTCGAGCGTGGTACGCGTTGCCGCCGAAGTGGACGACGACGCAAACCGTCAAAGTCGACGGAGTGGTCGCACACGCGATGAAGCGCCGCAACCCCGACGAGCGCGAAGGCCGCGCGACGGTGACCGGTGGCGGCCCCACCATCGCGGTAACGGACCACCACGTCGAACTCGGCCTGCCCCGCTGGGACCCATCGACGGGTACGCAGCTCCCGACGATCGGCGCGGGCGACGACTTCAACAGCGACGGCATCCTCGAAGTCCTCCTCACCCAGTACTCCGGCGGTGCGCACTGCTGCTACACCGTGACCGTGGTCGAGATGTCCCAACCTGCGCGGATCGTCGCGGTCATCGATGCCGGCAACGGCATGACCGCCGAGAAACAACCCTCGGGCGAGATCCTGCTCAACATCCCCGACCAGTCCTTCGACTATTGGCGCGCACCCCACGCCGGCTCACCCTTCCCCGACGTCTGGTACCGCCTGAAGGACCACCGCCTCGAAGTCGCCATCGACAAGATGCTCGCCGCCGAACCACCCCTCGACGACGTGACCTTCGCGCCCCGCGCGGCGTACATCCGCACGATCACCACGACCGACCCCAAGGCCCTCAACGCCGACCTCTGGTCCCCGATGCTCGACTACCTCTACTCCGGTCGCGAGGCCGAGTGCTGGCGGTTCTTCGACGCCTGCTGGCCCGACGACGCCCCCGGAAAGGCCGAGTTCAAGGCCGATTTCCTCGGCGTCCTCGAGGCCAGCCCCCGCTGGCGAGACTTTGCCGCGGCCCGAGCGGCTCACACAGAGGGCCGCCCGATTCCGGGGGCGCAGTTCGCCTCGCCAGACCGCTGATCGATCGTCGCGAGTGAACTGCGCAGGTTCTGCCATACCGAGGCGCCCCCGGCCTCCTAAGCGGGGGTCCCGCGACCAAAAACCGATCCTGACGTTGGGGACCTGCCCCGCCCGAACCGATTCCCTCAACGTCGCCGGGCCTACATTCGAAGTTGTCCCGCCCACATCATCTGCTGGAGCTGTTCCGTGTCCACCGACCAACCGCTTAACGCACCACCGCCCCCGGGGCCGCTTTCCGCGGTCCACCAACCCGCGCTCGACGGTGTCCGCGGAGTGGCGATCCTGTTGGTCATGATGCGGCACTACTTCGTGAACTTCGAGACGAACTTCGGGACTCTCTCGACCGGCCTGGGCGGCAAGCTCGATTGGCTCGTGTACAACGTCGCGCGAACGGGGTCCATCGGTGTGGACCTGTTCTTTGTTCTGTCGGGGTTCCTCATCACCGGGATTCTCATAGACACGAAGGAATCGAAAAACTACTTCCGCCGCTTCTACGTGCGCCGAACGCTCCGCATCTTCCCCTTGTACTACGCCTTCCTCGCCTTCATCTTCTACGTCTGGCCGCTGCTCAACATGCCGCCCAACATCGGAATCAACCCGGTGAGCATCGGAACCGAAAAGCCCTGGTCGGATGAACCCTGGTACTGGCTCTATGCTCCAAACGTCCTCTTCGCGCTCCGCGGCGAATGGGGCGGGCTCTCCCACTTCTGGTCGCTCGCCGTCGAAGAGCAGTTCTACCTCATCTGGCCGCTTCTCATCTTCTTCGTGCCACGCCACCGCATCAAGACCCTGTGCGTCACGTGCATCGGCATCGCCGTCGCGCTTCGCATCGTCTGCGCCTTCGCCAAGACCTCCATCGTCGTTCCGTACGTCTCCCTCCCAACACGCATGGACGGCCTCGCCATCGGCGCATGGCTCGCCATGGCCGCCCGCGAACCCGCTGGACTCGCCGCCGTGCTCCCGAAGGCAAAGTGGCTGCTGGCGGGCTGTGCCGTGGCCCTGCTCGCCATCGTCGGCGTCAGCTTCGGCTCAGGCCGCACGCTCTGGGTGAACGCCGCTGGGGCCACCCTGACTTCACTGTTCTTCGGAGTCGTGGTGCTTTGGGCCGTCGCCCTCAAGCCAACCAACATCGTCCCCCGCATCTTCAGCAACCCGATCCTGCGCCTCTTCGGCAAGTTCGCGTACTGCCTCTACGTCATGCACGGACCGCTCGCGGGCGTTCTCGAGCACCACATCAAGGACGACCAGTTCATCGGTCCCATCGGCGGCTCGATGCTCCCGGGCCGCATGGTCTTCTTCGCCATCAACACCGTGCTCTCGCTGCTCTTCGCGTTTGCGAGCTGGCACCTGTTCGAGAAGCACTTCCTGAAGCTCAAAGACAAACTGGGCTGAGACCTCATCCGCCCCGGCGGCGTTGGTGCGTGCACCCCGAGATCGATCGGCGTCTCCCCCGACCAAGAGGGCACGCGGTTGCACCTCACGCGCCGCCCGGCCTCACCCCCCATGCCCGCTCCATTGCCTCAACCAGGTCCCCCGGCATGACAACCGAAGACCGGTTCACCGCCGCGACGATGATCTCATCCGTGACGACCTCCTGCGCCACCGGCAGATACCGTCGATCCGGCATCACCCCCACTCGGCTCAGATCCAAGCGATCCGCCACAAAGCACGTCGCCACCGTCGGGTCCTCATGAAACCTCGCGGTCGTGTGCAGGCGACACGCGGTCTCGAGCCTCGCAAAGCTCGCGTCATCCAGCGAACCGATCGCGCCCCGCGACGCGGCGCACGCCGGGTCATGCACGGATTCGTCTCCCGACCTCACCGCGAGCAGCCAGTCCGCCGCACGCACACCGTGCGCCTCGTCGTACCCGTCGTCCTCCCGGAACGCATCGTGGAAGAGCGAGAACAGCCGGACCACCCGCTCGTCCGCGCCCGTCTGGGCCGCGATCAGCAGCCCGTTGTGCCGCACCCTCCACCAATGGCCGACCCCATGAAGCCCCCACGCCTCCATCGACCGGCGCTGCTGGTGGCTCATGCACGTCACAAGG
>JBIKMF010000460.1:0-3070 GCA_044359425.1 Phycisphaerales bacterium | reverse complement strand
ACCGCGCCGAGATCGTCGAGTCCGTTCGCCTGCTGATGTCGATGGGGTTCACGGTCTACGCGACCGAGGGCACCGCCGAATCACTCCGCGCACACGGCGTCAACCCGCAGGTGCTCCAGAAGATCGGGTCGGGCGCACGTCCAAACGTGCTGGACCTCATGAGCAACGGCCAGGTGTCGTTCATCATCAACACGCCGACCCGCACAGGGTGGAAGACCGACGAGGGCCGCATCCGCGCCACCGCCGTTCGCCTGAACATCCCCATGCTCACCACGACGACCGCGGCCGCTGCGGCAGTCCGAGCAATCCAGGCCATGCGCCAGCACGGCTGGAGCGTCGCCGCGATGCAGGATTACAAGCGACTGATGGAGGGCGGGGTGCTGGTGGAGGCCAGTCCTCAGCCGCCGGTGGGAGCGGTCTGAGCGCTGGGGCGGCCGGCGAAGAGCTTCGACAACGCCACGATGGCGACCCCGGGGATCAGCCACTCGTAGCGGAGCTGCATAAAGCCCACCCAGTAGAAGGGTGTGGCGATCGCCATCGCGGCGATCCAGACCCGCAGCATGCGGGTGGTGGGCTTTGAGGATTCTCCCAGCGGGGTCGCGCAGAGCCAGACGTACGCGGGGAAGACCAGCCCGTAGAACGCCATGAACCCCCGGTACGCCAACTCGAAACCGCCGAGGCCGTAGAGGCCCTTCGCGCCGATCGCGACCACGGAGATCAGCAGACCCGCGAGGCAGGGCGCGAGCGTCCAGAGGCGGGCGCGGGCGGGTGCGTCGGTGGGCATGTCCTTCGGGGCTTCGGCCACCGCCCACGGGATGTGCGCGCCGATGGTGAACCCGAGTTGTGTGGCGAGGTGGGCGAGCACGACGGGCGCGAGTGAGATGCCCAGCGGCAGCCCGCGGGTTCCGTCGGCCGGGATTGCCGCGAATGTGCCGTCGCGCGCGTAGAGCACGGTGAACGCGATCATGGTGGCGAAGAGCACGCAGAAGCCGAGGATGAAGGCGATGGTCCCCGGGTTGCCGGGGAGTCGCATGCGGGCCTCGTGGAAGGTGCGGTCGAGGTAGGGGCAGAAGGCGAATCCGAGTGCGCACACCAGGCCGAGACCGCTGAGTTCAAGCTTGTGCGGGGCGGCCTGCGCGATCGCGGCAGGGGGGCCCTCGTGGCCCGTGCGTGCGGCGATGATCATGAGTGCCGCGGAGATCACCCAGCACGCGATGGACGCGAGCCGGAGGAGGGCGGGCTTGCCGTTCAGCGAGTGGATCCCGATGGCGACGACGACGGTGCCGAGGAGGACGGCGACCTGCTCCATGCGCATGGGGGAGGGCTGGATGAGGACGCCGACGAAGTAGGCCTGGAAGGCGATGGTGACGACGGAGAACGCCCAGATCATCGTGCGATGGGCTTCGATGAAGCGAGCGCTTGCCCCGGGGCGGGCGAGGGTGACGCCGAAGACGGCTGCGCCGACGATGTTGGGGAGCGCGAAGGCGACGTAGCCGCCCCAGCCGAGGTCGCGGATGAGGAGCACGGGGAGGAACATCCCGATGCACCAGGTCCACGAGCACGCGAGGAAAGCACCCCACCCGAGCACGCGAGACGCGGTGCCCGAAGAGGAGTCCTCATCGGACCACGCCCTTGCTGGAAAGTCGTTCACCAAAGCCGCCTACAGGACTTGAACCTGCGACCCGTGCTTTACAAAAGCACTGCTCTACCACTGAGCTAAGGCGGCAGCGGGGAAGGGTAGGCAGCGGAGGGGGTGGGAGAGGGTGGGGGAGGCCGGGAGGGTCGGGTCCCGTACGATGGGTGTATGAGCAGCTCCCACACGCGATGGTTCGATGCGCACCTGGATCTGGCGTACATGGAGGCGGCAGGGAGGGACATGACGGTTGATCCCGATGTCGCGGGAGGGCCTGACCTGCCGGGCGCGGTGACGCTGCCTTCACTGGCCGAGGGCCGTGTGCGGGCGTGCCTGGGGACGGTGTTCATCGAACCGGACGGGACCCCCGAGTCGATCGCGTACCCCACGGGGGACGCCGAGACGGCGCACCGGGTCGGGTGGCACCAGGTGGAAATCTACCGACGGTGGGAGCGGGAAGGACGGGCGGCGCTCCGTCGGTTTGGCGCGGCGAAAGCGGCCGGGCTCGCGCCGGACCGGCTGAACATCGGGATTCTGGTGGAGGGCGCGGATCCGATCCGCACGCCAGCCGAGCTGCCCCAGTGGGTGGAGGCGGGGGTGGTCGCGGTGGGGCTGGCGTGGGCGAAGGCCTCCAGATATGCCGGGGGGAACGTGACGCGGATGGGGCTGACGTCGCTGGGGCGGGAGATGGTGGGGGAGCTCGACCGCCTGGGAGTGGTGCACGACGCGAGTCATCTGTCGGACGCGGCGTTCGAGGAACTCTGTGGGCTGACCAGCAGGCCGATCATCGCCAGTCACTCGAACTGCCGGGCCTTGGTGCACGACGGCCGCGCGGATGAGGAGGGTGTGCCGGCGTTCCAGCGTCACCTCCGCGACGAGCAGATCCGGGAGATCGCCCGGCGAGGCGGGGTGATCGGGGTCAACGTCTTCTCCCCGTTCTTGATCCGCGGGGGGACGCGGGAGCGGCGGGCGACGGTCTGGGAGTGGTGCGACCACGTGGAGCGGGTGTGCGCACTGGTGGGGGACCGCCGGCACGTGGGGCTGGGGACGGACATGGACGGCGGGTTCTCGGCGTCGCGGCTGCCGGAGGGCGTGAACCGGCCGGTGGATCTTGGAAAGTTGCTGGAAGGGCTGCGGGCGCGAGGGTTTACCGACGCCGATCTGGAGGCGTTCGCGTGGGGAAACTGGGCGAGGTTTTGGGGGCTTGATTAGACGAGGGCGAGGACGTCGGACCAGTTCATGGCCTGGGACGGGGGCCGGGCCTGAACGAAGGTGACCTTGCCGATGCCGTCGGCGCTCTTGCCGATGACCACGGTGCCGCGCTGGGAGACGTTGAGATCGGCCCAGTAGAGGCCGTAGGCCTTGCAGACCTGGCGGTGCATATCACCGAGGAGAACCTGGCGGTAGCCCTCTTTTTCGGCCCAGGCCTTGTTGGCG
>JBIKMF010000459.1:0-3071 GCA_044359425.1 Phycisphaerales bacterium | reverse complement strand
GTTCGGGCGTCGGCGCCTCGGTGCCATGCTTGGGGTTGTGGTGGTGGACGTGGCGCTGGTGTCCGATGTTGTCGGCGGGCTGCTGCCCGAGCGCGAACGAGGAGATGGCAGCCACAACGCCGAAGATGGTGCGTGTCATGGACCGACGATACACCAACCGACCCGCCGGTTGTGCAAAGAACGCGCGAGGGTCGTGTGAATGAAACGGGCGCCGGCGGTTCGCCGGGGCCTTGGTTTCGGGGTTGAATGTCGGTCGCGATCCGCGGTTGCGTGCTTCTACCCGTTCCGACTCGAGGCGTACCGATCCGAGGCATCAATCGGGGAACGTGAGGAACGCGGGTGGGACCGCGTCCACGAGCCAGACGCCGTTGGCGGAGCGAAAGAACTGGTATCCCGCGTGGGCCATCGCGCCCGCGGCGACGGTGAGGATGATCGCTTCGCCGCGGCGATCGCCGACGCGCGAGGCGGTCTCGACGTCGGCGGAGAGGTGGACGTGGTGGCGGTTCATCTTCATGAGACCTTCGCGGCGGATGGGGTCAAGGAATCGCTGGACGGTGCCGTGGTACAGGAGCTCGGGCGGCTGCGCGGGCGGGAGATCGAGGTTCACCTCAACGCTGTGGCCCTGATTGGCGCGGATGCGTAGGCCGTCGTCGCTGATCGCGAAGCGCTGCTTGTCGTTGGAGGCAACGACGTCGAGGAGTTGCTCGCGGGTGAAGAGGCGGCCCTTGGCGGCGGCGCCGGTGATGAGGGCGTCGATGTCGCACCATCCGGAGGCATCGAGGGTGATGCCCGCGGCGGAGGGATTGTGGCGGAGGACGAGGCTGAGAAACTTGCTGAGGTGGAAGGAGGCGGACATGGCGCCGTGATGGTAGCGGATGCACGTTCCACCGCGCGTGGCCGAGCGCGTGGTTCATCGCATTGAAACCGACTGGTGCAACAAAGAGGACGCCGCGTGTTTCCACGCGGCGGCCGTTCACGTCGTCACTTGACCACTTGGTCGCTTCCGGCTTACTTCGTCGCCTTCTTCTTCGAGGGGGTCTTCATGAACGCGGGGACGCCGTCGCCCTTCTCGAACATGTCGGCGAACTTGAAGCCCTTGCGGCCCTTCCACGCGGCGCGGTGGTAGGCGTCGCTCGCGAGGATCGGGAAGAGGGCCGAGATCTCGCCGAAGACCATCTGCTCGTGCACGATGTCGACCTTGCCCCAGCTGCACGCCTCGCGGAGGGTGGAGCCGGAGAGCGCACCGTCGCGGCTGTCGGCGACGGTCATCTGCACGGCGTACTTGTGCATGCCGATGTCGCCGCGGGCCTTGCCGCCCTTGCGCTCGTTGAGGAGTTCGGCGGCGACGACGATGTCCTGGGCGAAGTTCTTGGGCACACCGCCGCCCATCATGAGCAGGCCGGTGTCCTTGCAGGCGAGCTTGATGTCGGTGAGTTCGCGGAAGTCCTTGCCGCTGTCGATGGCGACCTGGCCCCGGCCCTCTTCGATGGCCTCGGTCTGCTGGAGGACGATGCCGAAGCCGGCGGAGCAGTCGCTGAACGCGGGGACGAAGATCGGGACGCGCTTCTGGTAGCAGCTCTTGACGATCGACTCGTTCTTCGCGTGGTTCTTGGCGAGGTACGCGCCCATGGCCTCGATGAACTCGCGGCTGGAGTACGCGCCGGGCGCGAAGGCGTTGAAGATCTCGTAGGTCGCGTGGTCGCACGCGCGGAGGTCGTCCTCGTTGATGTAGGTGTCGTAGATGCGGTCGATCATCATGTTGCGGAGGGTCATGTCGTCGACGGGCGGGGCCTCCGGGCTGCCGGGGGCGATGTAGTGCTTGAAGCCCAGGCCTTCGAAGAAGTCCTGGTCGACGATGTTCGCGCCGGTGGAGACGATCGCGTCCACCATGTTGTTCTCGATCATCGTGACGATGGCCTTCTTGAGGCCGGCGGAGATCAGCGACCCGGCGAGGGTCAGGATCACCGCGCACTCCTTGTCCTTGAGCATCATCGAGTAGATGTCCGACGCGTTCGCGAGCGTGCGGGAGGAGTAGGCCATCTCGCGGTAGCTCTTGACGATCGGGCGGGCGTCGAACTTGGTGATGTCGATGTGCTCGACGGGGCGGGAGAGAAGCTCAGCCTTGGTCCACTTGCCGTTTGCCATGATCCAGACTCCTTCGCGACGCGCGGCACGGCCACTCACAACCGCTTCCGAGCGTCGCTGAACAACGGCCAACCCCCCTTGGCCCTGCGTTGGGTTTGGATCGCCGGGGGTGACGGCGATGCATAACTATAGGAGTCCACCGATGCGGATTTCACGCCGCCTGCGCCGCTCACCACTCCCGGGCGAGGTTTGCGACATCCTGAACCTCGGACAACGGCCCACGCACGTTCTCCGACCAGAACTCGCCGTACACGGTGTCCACGGCGATCCATGGCTCGCGCGAACCCGGACGCGACAGCTGAATCTCATCCCCGATCACCCACCCCTCGTACCCGTGCGACCGCGTGTCCGCGACCACTTTCCCGTCCGAGACCCTGACGACTCGCACGTCGTAGTACGGCCGCTCGCGCCCGCTCGCCGTGAGCTCGAAGCGACCGTTCTCCTCGAGATCAAAGAGCCACACCCCGTCTTTGCTCCGCATCTCGCGACGAAGGCCGACCGGTCGCGACGCGGGTGCCTCCGCAGCTCTCGCGAGCGCGGGGTCAGCACCATCGCGAGCTTCGACCGGGGGAGAAACGGCGTGAACGGGTGGACGAGAAGGAGCGGATGCTGCGGGAGGAGGGGGAGGAGGGGTTGGAGGGGGCAGATGCGAGGGAGGTGACGAAGGGACCGGTATGGGAACAACCGGCCACGGTCCGCGGGGAGTGCCGGGGTTTGCGAAGCGATCGATGAACCGTGAAACCGGCTGGCGTCCGTTCGACCCCGCACCGGTCCAGTCGCCGTTCTCGAGGTCGATCTCCGCGCGGATAACGCCTCCGAGGGGGTTGGCCATCACGGCGAGTTCGATCCGCAAGATCGGCCCGGGGCCAAACTCGAAGACCACGGGGGCGAATGGGCCGTCCCGCAGGTCGATGACCGCCTCCGCG
>JBIKMF010000458.1:0-3077 GCA_044359425.1 Phycisphaerales bacterium | reverse complement strand
GTCGGCGTTGGGCTGCGCGGCGCGGGATCGTGCGAAATCTCGTGCGGCGGAGAAGCTTGCGGCGGGATCGGAGGGGATGAGTCGCTGGTAGGCGGTGCTGATCGCGAAGGCACAGGTCATTCGGGTCACCATGGCGGCGGAGGCGTAATCGGCGCCGACGGCCTTCCAGTACCAAGGCAGCGTGTCGTACGCGGAGTGGTACGCGGAGCCTTTGGAGCCGCCGGAGCCGAATGCTGCGGAAGCGATGCCGGTGTGGCAGAGGAAGGCGACGTGGTCGGAGCCACCTCCGAGGGTTCCGATCTCGCCGAAGCCGATGTCGGCGATCATTCGGTCTGCGGATTCCGCGGATGGGACGAGGGCGACGCAGGCGGCGATGGCCTGCTTGAGCGCGGGCGAGGCGGAGGCGGAGAACTTGGGACCCATTGAGGCCATGTCGAGGTTGAGGTAGGCGACGCCATTCTTGAGGAGCGCGTCGTGGTTGGCTTCCACCCATTCGCTGCTGCCGATGATGCCGAACTCTTCTGCGCCCCAGGCGGCGAAGACGATCGTGCGAGCGGGGCGTTGGCCTTGGGCGGCGAGTTCGGCGAGCACGCGTGCGGCCTCGAGGACCACGATGGTTCCGCAGGTGGGGTCGGAGGCGCCGTGGTTCCACGCGTCGTGGTGGGCACCGATGACGACCACTTCGTCGGGGAACTCGGTCCCGCGGATCTCGGCGAGCACGTTTGCGGTGCGCTTGATCTCGCGGCGTTGCTGGACGTTGAGGCGCACGGTGAGTTCCGTGCCTCCCTCGTATCTGTAGGTAAGGGGGAGTCCTCCCTGCCATTCCTTCGGCGCGGGGTCGCCGGTCATGAGGGCGAGGATCTCCTTGGCGGCTCCGTATGAGACTGGTTGGACCGGGATGCGGGGCAGTTGCGTTGCTGCTTCGGCGAGGCGTGGGGCGTTCTCGGTGGCTTCGGCGCCGGGTGTGAGGGGGTCGCCGTGGTGCGGGAGTGTGACGATGCTGCCGCGCTGGATGCAGCAGTCGTTGAAGAACGTGCCTTCGGGGTAGACAGGTCCCTGGGTGAAACCGACATCGGCGGGATCGGAGAAGATGATGAGGCCCGCCGCGCCGGCTTGCTCGGCGAACTTGGCCTTGTAGCCCCGGTAGTTGCCGCCGTAGCGGGCGAGGACGATGCGGCCGGTGACGCTGATGCCGCGGGCGGCGAGGGCGTCGAAGTCTTCTTCGCGGCCGTAGTTGGCGTAGACGACAGGGGCGGTGACGTCGCCGTTGCCGGAGTAGGCATTCCAGCCGATGGTGAGCTCGGGGTGGGCGGAGTCGGGGTCGCCGGCGACGGGGGATTCCTTGAGGGAGAGCGTGCGAGGAGTTGGGGTGATGATCTCGAGGTCGGCAGCGACAGGCATGCAGAGCAGAGGCCAGATGTCGTGGCGTATGGGTTGGAGGCCCATCTCGGTGAACGACGTCATGAGTTTCGCGATGACGCGTTCGTCGCCGGGGGTGCCGGCGATGTGCGGCTCCGCGGCGAGTTTCATGTGGTCGGCGCGGAGGCGGTCCGGTGAGACGCGTTCGTTGGTTGTGGCGATGAGGGATGCGTCGACCGCCGCGCGAGCGGATGGGGCGTGGCCGATCAGGATCAGAAGGAACAAAGCGAGGATGTTTCCGTGCGGCACTTGGGTACTCCGGGAGTGGGGACATTGTTGCATGAAATCCGGCATCCTGCTTACGCCGCGCGTACCCTGCACCTATGGCGAGAATGTGCACCGTTGGTCGGGTTGAGATCGGGTCGGGGCAGCCGCTGGCGATCATTGCGGGGCCGTGCGTCCTTGAGAGCAAGGAGCTGGGGCTGACGATCGGCCGAGAGGTGAAGGCAGCGTGCGATGCGGCCGGGCTGCCGTACATCTTCAAGGCGTCGTTTGACAAGGCGAATCGTTCGAGCATCCGCTCGGCGCGGGGGCCGGGCCTTGAGAAGGGCGTGCGGTGGCTCGCGGAGATCGGCGCGGAGCTTGGTGTGCCGGTGACGACGGACATCCACGAGCCCGAGCAGGCGGCTGCGGCTGCGGAGTTCATCGACTTGCTTCAGATCCCGGCGTTTCTGTGCCGGCAGACGGATCTGCTGTGCGCGGCGGGGGAGGCGGCGGCGGCGCGGGGTCGGGCGGTGAATGTGAAGAAGGGGCAGTTTCTGCCGCCTCACGACATGGCCGGGCCGGTGAGGAAGCTCGCGGAGGCTGGGACGCACAACGTTCTGCTGACGGAACGCGGGACGACGTTTGGGTATGGCCGGTTGGTGAATGACTTTCTGGGGCTGGGGGACATGATGGAGTTGAAGGCCGAGGGGGGATCCCCGCCGGTGTGCTTTGACGTGACGCACTCGACGCAGTTGCCTGGGGCGGGGGAGACCACGGGCGGGCGGCCGGATCGTGCGCCGCTCCTGGCTCGCGCGGCGGTGGCGGCGGGGGTTCATGCGTTGTTCATCGAGACGCACCCGGATCCCTCGAAGGCGATGAGCGACGCGAGCACCATGCTTCCGCTCGCGACGATCGCGGGGCTCCTGCGTGATCTCGCGTCGATCCGGCGGGCGTGCCCTGTGTAAGGCGGAAACAGATGCTCTCGATCGCGATTCAGATGCTTGTCAGGGACCGAGCGAAGTACTTCGGGATCATTCTCGGGGTGACGCTCGCTTCGATGGTGATCACCCAGCAGGGTGCGATTTTCATCGGGCTGATGTCGCGGACGTTCTCGTTCATCACGGACGTTTCATACCCGGATATCTGGGTGATGGATCCGAAGGTGCAGCACATCGACGACACCAAGCCGCTGCAGTCGACGGCTTTGTACCGGGTCAGGAGCATCGAGGGTGTCGCGTGGGCGATGCCTTTGTTCAAGGGACAGGCGAGGGCGAGGCTGGACAACGGGCAGTTTCAGAACTGCGTCGTGGTGGGGCTCGACGACGCCACGCTGACCGGCGGCCCGGCGACGATGGTGGAAGGGGAGTTGCGGGACCTGCGGCGGGCGGACGCGGTGATCGTGGACCGGGTGAGCGCGGAGACGCGGCTTGCGCGACCGTCGCGGGTTCCCGGGA
>JBIKMF010000103.1:0-11474 GCA_044359425.1 Phycisphaerales bacterium | reverse complement strand
GATCGCCGAAGCCGTCCGCAAGGGCAACTTCGGCATCATGGACTACTACCGCCTCAAGAACGTTCAGGCCGACACCCAGATGCGTGAGTCCATCGCGGGCGACGGAACCAAGAAGTAGTTCGCACGAGTAAGGGAGTCGCCAAGGCGGAGCTGTGAACGGCGCCGGTCGCATCAGTTCGTTGGTCGAACTTTGTTGTGCATTCGCGGAAAAACGAGGAATCGTGTTGACAAGATCCTAGGGGGGGGGGGGGGGGGTACCTTGGGGGTGTGGCGGGTAGAAACACGATCCACGAGGCGCATGCTGACCAAGGGGTCGCATCATGAATGAGCGAAAGAAGAGCAGCACCGTTCAGAATATGTTCGCCGTGGCCGTTGCAGCGCTCACAGTGCTGTCGAGCGGGAGAGTCATCGCGACTCAGGGTGCCGGCACAAACCAACAGTGCTCGTACCACGCTTGTCTGCCGTCGGCGTGGTTCGCCGGTACACCCTGCTGCTGCCAGGGCGGAACGTTCGTGACTTGGACCTGCACGCTCACCGTGCCGGGCGGGACCTGCGACAAGCCGCCCACCGGGACTCAGTGCCTGTGAGTTCTCGCGCAACGCAGCGCGTGCGGTGGCGTCTCTCACGTTGGTGGCTTGCGATCGTTCCGTTTGTCGCGGTCGCTCTTGTCGCGTCGTATTTCGCCCAAAAGAGTCGGGATGTGGCGCAAGGGAACGCGATCGAGGCGGTGGTTCGCGATCGGGAGATCCAACTGGCCAAGGTCGAGCTCGTGCCCGTCGACAGCGTCGATCTGGACCGGCTTCGCTCGATCTTTGCCTCCGCTCACTTGTGCGATGGACGGTTGACAGGCTCTGATCAGGCTCACGAGGTGTTTGCATCCATCGAGCCCCGCAAAGCCCCGCCCAGTTTGGTGGCGAGCGTACGCGAGGAGGTGCTGCCCTTCGCCGCGGAGTTTACTTTCTATCGCTTCCTGAACCCGAGTGCCGCTGATTATCTTGAGTTCAGAAAGGGCCGCGGCGATGTGCTGCTCAGCGCGGATGAGCTGAGATCGCGCGTAGGCCCGGTGTTTTCAAGTCTCGTGGGGCACTCGCCTCCCCCGGCCCTTTCGTCGGTCGAGTTTTTTGAGTCGATGTGGGAGAAGGAAAGAGATGCGGTGAAGCTCCGCATCGATCGGGTGCGGTTTGTTGGCGCATCCCCCGGGACCGTTTGCTTCGCGGTAAGCCGCTTCGAGCGGGGTGAGAGTGTACTGGTGTTCCCTATGCTCTCGACGGCGGAGATTCATGCGGAGGGGTGGCAGTCGACACAAACCGCGCACGCATCGAGCTGCTATCCCCGCCCGTATCTCGACACCTTGGGCGGGGATCCCAAACTCCGGCCCGCGGTGGACGTCGCGGTCGTGGGCATCATCGTCGAGACAGGTCCAGAGCAAAGAATCGCGGTTCGCATGACGTTCATTCGTGAGACCAAGCCGGGAACAAAGTGGGGCCTTGAATCTGTCGGCTTTGGTGTGGGCAACGGAGTCTCCATCCCTGCGAGCATGTTTTGAGGTGCGCATGCTTCCAAGGCTAGTGCTCGCGTCGATGTTCGCTCTGTCTGGCATCCTGAAGGTCGCTTATCCGACCGGTGCTGGCACCGCGATAACCTATCTGCTAGATCTCGATCTCGCTCGATCGCCGTTGGTCATGCTCGGATTGACGCTCGCTGGCTACGAGCTCCTCCTCGCGCTCTGGCTCTTCTCCTCTCGGCAGCGAGCGGCTTACGCGACCGCCGGTGTCACCCTGATCGTCTTCTCCGCCGCTCTGGTGCTCCTCATGCTGGACGAGCGGGCTCCAGGCTGTGGTTGCTGGGGCCCGTTTGCGGCGGGACGAGTCGCCTCGTCGCTCGGTCTGGTGGGCAACTGTTGTGCACTTCTGCTCGCGGGGGCGGGCCTACGCGGCGGGGCCTTGCAATGAGACTGGCGTTCCTAGTTCCTTCTACCCGACGCACTCTGGCGTTCACGCTCAGCGAGTTGCTTTGCGTCATCGCTCTTCTCGCGATTCTGATCTCGTTGGCAATGCCCGCGCTGTCGCGGGCCCGAAATCAGGCCCGCACGCTCCGCCAACTTCACAACGGAACAAGCTGCGCGTTCGCGATGCAGGCCTACGCGACGGATTTCACGGATGGCTTCCTCTTCCCGCAGGTCCCAGCGCAACCGTGGCTGGCGGTTGCATTAGAGGGGCGGCCGCGCGATCTGTTGTCGTACTTCCGCGCGGGGAGGCAGTTCTGGCCCAACTTCATGCCACCAGGCTACCTGAGCATCCCGACCATCGAGTTGGACCAAGGACACGACGCCGCTCGTAATGCGGACCACGACCTTCCCGCCGGGACCGTGTGGTCTGACTATCAGGCGACCCAGTGTCTCTTCGCCGCTCGTGAATACTGGGAAAGCTCGACTTCCAATTCCGCACCATCGTGGTTCCGCGGCGTACGCGTCTCGGACGTTGTGTTTCCCAGCCAAAAGTTGCTCGTCTGTCGGACCACCGAAGCACGAGCCCTGGAATCACCGGCCGCGTCTACCGTGCTTCCAGTAGCATTCGCAGACGGCAGCGGATCCCTCTGGACCCCCGCAGAGATACGACCACTTGCGCCCGCACCCTCGACCCCGCTCTACGGCCTGCTTGCCGTGCCCGTGCTCACTACGCCCTCCGGGCTGGCTGGCAGGGACCGCGCCCAGTAGCCCGGTTCTGGACCCTCCGCTGGCAACTTCGGAATCATGGACTACTACCGCCTCAAGAACGTCCAGGCCGACACCCAGATGCGTGAGTCCATCGCCGGCGACGGAACCAAGAAGTAATCAGCTTGCCAATCCGACCGGCGACGCCGTCGCGCCCTTGATCAGCGTCAACACCGCCTCGCTCTTGGTGTCGATGTTGCTCTTCTCCAGCATCGTCCCCACCTGCTCGAGCAGCCTCGCGCGAATCAGCGCCGCCGTCTCCGCCGCAAAGTCCGTGTCCTGCACGCGCGACAGCTCCCCCGTCAGCGACTCCAGCTCCTCCATCAGCTCGTTGCGAGCCGAATCGTCGGCCTTCAACGCCGCGCCGATCGCCCCGCGTGACATGGCGTTCGCCTCGATCGCCGCGCTCACGGCCGCGTCCGCCGCCTCCAGATCGCCCGTCGAGAGATTCGCGTCCGTCAGCAACCCGCTCAGCCCCAGGCCCCGGGCGTTCATACCCGTCATGATCTGTTGACCGCGGAACGTCGTCGTGTTCGCGAGAAAGTCCAGCCCCTGCAGGATCCCCGTCGCAGCCTCCTGCAAACCCTCCCGCTCCTCCAACGTCATCGCCCCGCGATTCCCCGCGGCAACCACCAGGCCCTTGAGCTCCAGCAAAGCGTCCGACACCACCGACATCGCGCCCTCGCGAGCCCCGTGGTACGCCTCGCGCTCATCGAGCCCGCGGAGCTTCGCGTTGATCTCCACGATCTGCGCCTTCATCGGCTCAATCGTCGCAATCGCGCTCGGATCATCCGACGCCCGATTCACCCGCTTGCCCGTCGACAACCGCTCCAACGAAGTCGCCACCGCATCCGCGTTGCGGCGCGAGAGGTTCTGAAACCTCGGCGAACTTAGGTTGAGTGGGTTCACACTCGACATGCACCCGAGAAATCGACAAGACCACCCAAACACTCGCTCTCGGGCCCACCAAACCCCCAGCCCAACGCGCCACGCGCCCTCCCAAACCCTACAGACCGTACATACGGCCCCACCCCCTTCTCCGATACTCAGCCTCTACCCCCCCAACCGCGCCCGCCACCCAGCCAATGCCTCGTGAGCCGTCATGTCGTACCGCAGCGGCGTCACCGTGATGCTTCCCGCCATCAGCTCCTGCACGTCCGACCCCGCGTCCGTTCCCTTGAAGTCCAGGCCGTGCCCCGCCGCCCAGTAGTACGTCGCGCCCGTCGGTGCCTTCCGGGCCTCGTACTTGTCCACCAGCCCGTGGACGTTCATCGGGCACACCTTCACCCGCGGCATCGGCGGCTCTGCCTGGGTTCCGTCGTCCTCGCACAGCGGGATGTTGATGCTCAGGCACTCGTGCGCCTTCGGCAGGCCGTCCTTGATCAGCATGTCGATTACCCGCCGCGCCCACTTCGCTCCCACGTCAAATCGGGACCGCCCGCGTCCACGCTGCATGCTCACCGCGATGGACGGGACCCCGAGGAATGCCGCCTCGATTGCCGCGGCCACGGTGCCCGAGTACAGCACGTTGATCCCGCAGTTCGCCCCGTCGTTCATTCCCGAGATGACGAGGTCGGGCCTTGAGCCCGGCCCAAAGCGCTCCGGCCACAGGTTGCAGATCGCCAGCTTCACGCAGTCTGCGGGCCGGCCGTCGACCGACACCCCTTCCATCCGCCCCTCGCCGGTCAACTCGACGGACTGCCGCTCCACCATCAGCGGCACGTGAAACGTCACCCCGTGGCTCGTCGCCGACTGCACCGTTAGGGGCGCAATTGGATAAACCACCCCCCCCACGGGCCCCCCATGGAACCCCTCCCGGTCGATTAACGCCTCGTACATCGCCAGAATGCCGGGTGCCCGAATGCCGTCGTCGTTGGTGAGGAGTACGTTCATGGTGTGGTTGGGAAGATAGCACCTCCGACACCCTTCCGGCTTGAAAGAACACCCGGGAAACGGTACATTCACCCCATGGCTTCACTCATCGTCGCGTCCGGGGCTCAGCAAGGCATGTACCTCCCCCTTGGGAAGGGCAAAATCGTCATCGGCCGCGCCGAGAACCTGCCCATGCAGGTCGTCGATGAAAAGGCCTCCCGCAAGCACATCCAGATCCGCTTTGAGGACTCCGACAGCACCTTCCGGGTCGTCGACATGGGCTCCAGCAACGGGACCATTGTCGCGGGGAAGAAGATCACCGAGGAAGCGATCCTCCGCGACGGTGACGAGATCGAAGTCGGCACCACCAAGCTCCTCTTCACCACCACTGATCCCAAGGACAAGCCCAACGCCCTTGAAGTGCTCAAGACCGTCGGCCAGCGCGGCCGCAGCACGCTCATGCGGTGAGAAGAAGGCCATAGGGCATAGGCCATAGGCCATAAGCAAGAGTCCATGCCGATGGTGCACGCAGCGGCCAGACGCGCGATCGCGTCTTGTCTGCTGTGGCCGATGGCATATCCCTTAAGGCTTTATGCCGATGGCCTCGTGCTCAGTCGAGGAAGCGCTTCGCCCATACCTCGAGACTCAGCACCGTCCACATGGCCTCGGTGACGGTCCAGTCGCCCGCGCGCACTCGCTCGTGCCACTTCACGATCGGTTCCGTTCGCAACCACCCCCGCCGCGACATCGACGGGATGATCTCTTCCCGCAGATACGCCTCGAACTGAGGCTTGCGGAAGTAGTCCATCAGCGGCAGTCCGAAGCCCTCTTTGGGCCGGTAGGCGAATCGCTCGCCGAATCGTCCGCTTGCCATTCGCTTGAGCGCGACCTTCGTTCCCCGCTCCACGGCGTTCCGCCGCAGCAGCCGCGCGTCCACGAGGGACTCCCGGGGGAGCGTCCGCGACAACTCCACCAGCCCCCGGTCCAGCATCGGCACACGATTCTCCACCGAGTGCGCCATCATCATCTTGTCCTGCCTGATCAGCAGTTCCACCATGAACGTCTGCGACTCGTACTTCAGGCAGTTGGCGATCACGTCCGACTTTCCTTCGCGGAAAATCGCCAGGCGCGGTGCCAGCGTTCGCTCGAAGTCCGCCTCGGGCCTCAGCTCCTTCAGCTGCGACCACCGCATCGACGCCGAGTAGTTCACAAACCACTGATCAAACGGCAGCCCCCCCGGCAGGTCGTAGTTTCTCACCAGCTTCGGGCCCAGCTTCGGCACGTGCCTCAGCAGTTCCATCAGCGGCAAGGCTCTCGCCCGCGTCGCGCCGAAGAAGAACCGCGGATACCCCCCGTACACCTCGTCGGCGCCGTCGCCGCTCAGCAGCACCGTCACGTGCTTCTTCGCCTCCTCCGCGAGCAGGAACAGCCCGACCCCGTTCGCCAGGTTCAGCGGGTAATCCATGTGCCATGTCGCGCGCCCGAGATTCTCAAAGAAGTACTCGTACGTCAGCGGGAACATGTGGCACTTCGTCAGCGTCTTCTCCGCGGCCTCGCGGATCCACTTTTCCTCGCTGACGTGGGCTTCGGAGAACGTGATCGAAAAGCTCTCCATGTTCGCGCCGAACTTGTCCCGCGCCATCGCCGTCACCAGGGACGAATCGATGCCACCCGAAAGCTGGCACCCCAGCTTCACATCGCTGATGAGCTGGCTCTTCACCGAGGCCTGGAGCGCGCCGTTGATCTGCTCCGTGACTGCGGCGACGTCGCCTCGCTGCGCCTCCGCGTCCGGGATCTCCCAGTACCGCAGGACCTTGAACCCCGAGCTGTTCGCCACCATCCGATACCCGGGCCTCAGTTGGTAGATGCCCTTGAACGGCGTCCGCTCTCCGGCGGTGTATCGAAAGAGCAACTGCTCGTCGAGCGCTTCCGGATCCAGCTCGCGCGCCACGCCCGGCCACTCCAGGAGCGACTTGATCTCAGATGCCCACAGCAGCGTGCGGCCCACGACTGTGTAGTACAGCGGCTTGATCCCCACGTGGTCGCGCGCGATGTGCAGTTCTCGCCGCGCGAGGTCCACGATCGCGAGCCCGAACATCCCGTTCAGCCTCGACAGCATGCCGTCGATGCCGTGCTCCATGTAGAGGTAGAGCAGCCGCTCTGTGTCCGAGTGTCCGCGGAACCGGTACCCCTTGCTCTCCAACTCCGCGTCGTGGCCGAACGCGTTGTACACCTCGCCGTTGAAGGTGATGAACACGCGTCCGTCCGCGCTGCACATCGGCTGGTGTCCGTTTGCCGACAGATCGAGGATTGCGAGCCGGTTGAATCCGACGCACCCTTCCATCGGAGCAGGCGAGGCCTCACCCGGCCGCAGTTCCTGGGACGAAGCCGAGGCCAGGGAGAACGCCCGGATCCCGGAGTCGTCCGGTCCGCGATGCCGCGCGACGTGGGCCATGCGAGCAACGACCCGCGCATCTGCCGGAGCACCATCGAACGAGTAGACACCGACAATCCCACACATGCAGCCACTCCCCCATGCAACCCCCGCGGCACCCCGCGGGTGCCGTAGAAGCCTGGTCCGGGGCGCGCATGCCGTGGGGCGCCGTTAGGTCAACAGTTCAGCCATCTTCGGCTGAGACTCGACGTACCTGTTGTGAACGTCCTTGTAGTGCTTCCGATAAATCGCGTCGCAGGCCTCCGGGCCGGGGAATTTTGCGCTGAACCCGGGTGAGACCAGGTCGAGGGTTCCCTCGGCGGCCTTCATGAGGTGCACCATCAGCAGCCGCGGATCTTCGGTCCCGACCGCTACCCGAACCGTCGTCGGGCTGATCCCGGCGTCCTTGAGGGCCTGTTCGGAGAGTTCGCTGTGGCTGGTGATGGCGGGGCAAAGCACGACAGTGTTGGGCTGCCCGAGCGATACCTGGTGGCCGAAGACGGGATCGAGACCGTCGAAGAATCGCTGGAAGGTCGCCCGGTCGATCTTCGGTTTGTTCCCGCCCTTGCCCTCGAAGTCGAAGGTGAACAGCGGCGCGGGGAACCCGAGGTACAGGCACTTCTCACGCATCGCCGAGTTTTCGTTGCCCGGCGCGGCGTTGCACTTCACGTTGATGTCCGGGTGGCTCGCGAGGAACTCGGCGAAGCTGAGCGTGTTCACGATCTTGTTGAGCATGCGGACCTCGAGGGTGTGCATGCCGTTGAGTACTTCGTATGCCTTTTCGCTGTCGAGGAAGGCGCCCTTCACGTAGTAGACGTTCCAGAAGAGGGTTTCCTCCCAGTGGTACGTCTTCGGCGTGCCGTCCGGCGCGGTGCCCTGCATCGTGTCGTGCTTGCCCATGAACATCCGCTCGTTGCGGCCGATGACCACGCCCGCCGTCGTGCTGCCGTGGCCGGAGAGATCCTTCGTGTACGAGTGGATGATGAAGTCCGGCCGCTCCATCGGGTCCTTCTTCTGGAGCGGACGGTGCAGGAAGGGTGTTCCGACGGTGCTGTCGCAGATCACGTTGAGGCCGCGTTTGTGGGCTTCCTTGCAGATCCCGGGCACATCCAGCACGTAGCCGTGCGGGTTGCACGGGCTTTCGATGTAGACGTAGATGTGGCGGCCGGCGTCGAGGCGGTCTTTGTTCTCGCGCTGCACCTTCTCGAGGGCCGCGAGGAAGTCTTCGACGGTGAACCCGTCGAAGAAGTTCACGCTCACGTCCAAGTTGCTCTTCTTCGCGTACCAGTCGTGCATCAACTGATAGACGCCGCCGTAGACGTTGCGGCTCGCGAGGATGATGTCCCGGTGCCCCACAAGGTGGCTCAGCGTCGCGTCCACCGCGGCCATGCCGCTGTTGAAGTTCCAGGCGAAGTACTCGCCCGAGTACGGCCCGGCCTCAACGTCCACGATGTGGTTCGCGAGGCTCACGTTTGTCGGGTTGAGCAGGCGCGAGTAGACCTCGAGGAGCAGTTCCTTGCCTTCGAACGCGTCGGTCACCCATTCGGCGCAGGCGTAGATGTAGGTCGCGGTCCGCGTGATCACCGGTTTCGCGGAGAAGAGTGCGGTGACGTTGTCGAAGATCGGGTAGGGACCCTTGGGCAGGCGCTGCGACGTGCTGGTCACGAGCGACTGGTAGGTCTTGCGGAACGGGTGCTGGAGGGTGTCCAGCATCTTGGCGAGCTGGTAGCACAGGAACTTTTGCGCGCTGAACCGCTCCGCCCGCTCCTTGCGCCCGAGGTGGGCGAGCTCCCGAACGCCTACTTCCCACAGGCGGCGCATGTCCGCGTGCCCCGCGTACAGATGCGAGGCCAAATCCCCGAGGGTCTGCCCGTACTCGCTGGCGGGATCGATTCCAAAGTGCTTGAGCTGCTCTTCCACCAGCCCATCGACATTCGTTGCGCCGGTTGTCCGCCGCCGGGGCGAAATCTCGCGTGCCAGATCAAAGTCAGTCGTTCCGGGCTTTACGGCGGGGGAGTGGTCGTTGGGGTGAGTCATGCGGCATGGTAGCTCCCGACCCCACCCAGCAGCGGCACGGTCCCGCGTGGCAGCGGCATTCCTGTCGCGGGGTCGCGGCGAGTTTGGTTCGCGTCGGTTGCTGCACGCCAACCCTACCGGTGCCACGCCATCCCCCGCGCCCGCCCCCCATCCCTCGCGTTCGCCGCCTCGCCCGACCCCGATTGCAAAGTACGGCGTTCCGACCCTCGTTTGCCGCTTTGCAAACCGGGGCTTTGCTGCTTTCCCTACCCTGTCCCAATGCCTCCCGCGTCCTTCCCCACCTCCGCCCGCCTGACCCACAACCGTGAGTTTGACGCTGTCTTCGCGGCCAAGCTCCGTCGTACCCGCGGGCCGCTCACCTTCTATTCACTTCTGAACGCGGAGGACCACTACCGTCTGGGCCTCTCGATCGGTAAGGCCGCGGGAAACGCCGTCGCACGCAACCGCTTCAAGCGGCTCATCCGCGAGGCCTTCCGGCTCCGCCAGCATTCCCTACCTCTCGTTCGCGGCAACGGGCTCGACCTGATCGTTTCCGTCCGTCGCCACGATGCGAAGCACCTCGTCGATTACGCCGACGCCCTCGTCTCCGCGGCGATCGATCTCGCCCACGAGTGGGACAAACGCGCAGGAAGCAAAACGCCATGACCCCCGCCTGGCGGCGCGCGGTGAACTTCCCGTTCATCGCCCTGATCAAGCTTTACCAGATCACACTTTCGCCGCTCGTCGGTCGCGGCTGCCGTTTCCATCCGACTTGTTCGAACTACGGCCTGGATGCCTACCGCGCGTACGGCCCCCTGAAGGCCACGTGGCTTACCGCGTGGCGGATCCTCCGCTGTCACCCGTTTTCAAAGGGCGGCTACGACCCCGTGCCCGTTCCCGACGATCACTCAGCGTGTGCGGCGCCGCATGAATGCGAGCCCCGCGCTGAAGAGGGCAAACGACCCGGGTGACGGGATGGTGTATTCGATGACCAGCACGGGCCGTTCGGTTGCCGAAGCCTCGCGCGTCATGAACCGCTTCGCGTTCCCCGCCCCGGCGTTCGGTGCGTACAGGATCCACCCGAAGTTGCTCGCGGGATCCGCAAGGAATCCCTGCACGTCGCTCGCGAGTCGTGACGACCCCCACGTGAACCGCCCCGGAGTGGTGCCCACGCCGAGCGTCGCGCTCGCTGTGGACACGAAGTCGCCGCCGGGCGTGTTCCACAGGATGGGATTGGTCCAGCTGTGGAACCGCGAGACCCAGGTTGCGTCCCCGGGCTGCGAGAGGTCACCGCTCCCGCCAGAGGAATCTCCCGCGCGGCTGGTCGACTCGCCCCAGCTGTTCGTCAGCCGGTACATCCCGATGTTCAGGTTTCCCCCGACTCCACGCGTCATCGTCAGCGTCATCTCCACACGCGTGATGGTTGCTCCCGCGGGCACGGCCGAGGCCACGTCGTACCGGACCAGGGCCCGCCGGCCACCAATGCCGCCCGACTGGCGGGTCATCCCTACGAACATCGCAATCCCGGCACCGTTGCTGAGATCACCCGTTTCGTTGTAGTAGAGCGTGTTGTCCGCGACGGGATTCAGGGTGACGACATCAGCCGAGGCGACGCCTGCCACCAAAACCGGCAACGACAGGAGACCCACAAACGCGAGCTTCGAACGCATCACAATCCTCCTAAGACCGGTAAAGTGTGAACACCGGTGCGGACTATCCAACCTACAACGCCATTGACGCCCTGCCACAAAAGTGGCTGAGAAAACCCCGATTCCGCGGCCGCACGGCCGCTTGTTTGTGTTCCGTTCGCTGTGTCGCCCCGGGATTTGCGTTGGAGTTGGAACCGCTGGGGCGTTCCCATCGGATCGGAGTACCAAGACCGGGTCGGAGTCATGGCCGCGCGCCGACGGCCCCCCAACCCCCGCGAGGAACCGGTGCCCCCGCTGCCCGCCCTCCAACTTTCCCTCACGCAGAACCTCGAGCGAAGACTCGCGGGGTTGCCGCGTGCGCAGGTTTTCCAGGCTGTCGAACGCATCGAACGCGCAACCTCCGACCTCGCCGAGGTCGGGATGGTCCCGTCTGACTTCGTCGCCTTCAGCGTCCTGGGCGAGCGCGGCACCTCGCCCACCGACCCGGCCATGTCCGTGGTTGACTCCCGCATCGCCATCGCCGACCTCTCCGCCCTCGCTGAACGGCTGACCTCGATTGCCGGCCTCACGCAGAAGGACCGCTTCGCGGCGGGCCTCCTCACCGCGGAGCAACTCTGCGCCCAGTGGAAGATCAGCCGCAAGACCCTCGACCGCCTCCGCAAGCGGGGCCTGGTCGGAAGGCGGATCACGCTGGAGGACGGCAAGGCCCGCATCGGATTCGCGCCGGCCGTCGTTGCCGGGTTTCACCAGCGGCACGAGCAGTCCATTTCCAAAGCGGGAGCCTTCTCGC
>JBIKMF010000457.1:0-3083 GCA_044359425.1 Phycisphaerales bacterium | reverse complement strand
ACGTCGCCTCCGTCGTGCCCAACTACGTCTCCACCTTAACCTTCCTCGGTCGCGGCGGCCAGGCGGTCCTCACCCACACCGTCGGCAGCACCGCCTCGCTCGGCATCCTCGACGGCGTCGGTCGCACCCGCTCCACCGCAACCATCGCTCCCGGTCGCGGCAACTCCGCCTACACCTACGAACTCGGCCGCACCGACTTCCGCTACGACACCGACGGCAACATCATCGAGACCACCCGCTGGGAACGCACCGCCTCGAGCGGCGACGTGCTCGACGAATCAAACGCCGTCGCCAGCCGAAGCCACCAGTGGTACGACAACGCCAAGCGCTCCGTCGCCTCTCTCGATCTCGGCACAGAATCCGGCGATGTGTTCACCAACACCCCCGCGCAGAACCGCTGGTCCCGTGAAGCTGGCCCCTTCGCCGACCCCAACGTCCGGCCCCGCATCGGGTGCAGCGACGCCGATCCAACCATCGATCCCGGCGCTCTCGACGACAAGATGTTCGACCACTGCGAGGACTCCGGCAACCTCGCCTTGCTCAACACCACGGGCCTCGCCGACGCCGGTCTCTTCTCGATCAACCGCTACAACAAGTCCGGCCAACTCACCCACAGCCGCGAAGTCTCCGGCGCCGTCACGATCCAGCGATACAACCCCGCCGGTCGCCTTGCCGCGAAAATCGAGAACGCCTGGGGCGACTCCGCGCAGCGCCGCACCACACGCTTCCGCTACCAGCTCGGCCGCCTCGTCGAGATGACCGCCTCGCGCGACGCCGATGAATCACTCACCGAGCACACCCACGTCGTCTATGGCGCCGCCGTCGTCGACGACTCCTTCGCCACCGTCTCACGCAACAACACCCTCGTCGGCCGCCTCTATCTGCCCCACCCCCAAACCGGCCTCTCACGCCTCGAACCCCGCCGCTCCCTCGAAGACGACATCTCCGGCTTCGCCTCAGCCCCCGCCATCACCCTCAAATACACCTTCTCCGGCCAGATCGCCGAACGCGTCGACGCCCGCGGCATCGCCTTCCGCTACCGCTACGACGACCAGTCGCGCCTCGCATCAATCGAAGTCGGCCACTACCGCGGCCTCCGCGCCGTCACCACGTTCGTCCCCGGTCACCCCTCGTGGATGGCTCCCGCGAACGCTGCCCCGCAGGCCCGCGTCGCCTACGTCGAATACGACTACGACCTCCGCGGCAACATGACCGGCGTCCGCGCCTACGACTCGCGCGAACGCCGACGTGTTCTCTCACACAACCGCTTCGACACCGACCTTCGCGGCAACCTCCTCGCCGAACACCAGGCCCTGGGCGCACTCGTCTCCGCGCAAACCCCCGCGGTCCGCTACCACTGGACCCACATCCCCGCCAACCTCCAGAACCCAGTCGCCATCGAGGCCGCCATCACGCGACTCGCGGCGATCATCTACCCCGCTCCGCACAACGGCACGCCCGGACCCACAGTCGGGCGCGACATCGAGTTCGCGTACGGCGAGCAAGGCTCCCTCGACGCGCAGCTCAGCCGCGTCACGAGCCTGCGCAGCGCGGGCGCCGAAGCCGCGGGCTTCGCGTACACGGGCGAGTCCCGCCGCGCACGCCAGACCTGGGGCCGCGATCAGAACGGCGCACCGCAACTGATCAGCGACCTCGCCCCGCTCACACAAGCCGCCGGGTTCGCCGCCCTCGATGAACTCGGTCGCCGCACGAATCTCGCCGTCGCCAACGCCGCGGGGGTCCCGCAGTTCGCCGCGGCATACCGCTTCGATTCCGCGGGCAACCGCACCAGCGCGGTCATCACCCGCAGCAGCGCGGGCGGCGTTCCCCAGATCAACGACGCCAGCCAGCTCAACACCTACGACCAGCTCAACCGCCTCATCAGCACGCAACACGGCCCCGTCACCCTCGCGCCCAGCGGCCAAGCATCGATCGATCCCGCCGCGATCATCCGCGAAGAACGCTGGTCACTCGACCTGCTGGGCAACTGGTCGGGCAGCGGTGGGGGATCGGGAACCACCGGGCCTCCGGGCCTGGAGCGCACGGGCAATCTCGATCAGCACGGCACCCTCTGGGCCCGACTCACGGCGAACTCCAACGCCGACTTCGAACGCATCACCCACGCCGTCGACCGCCGCAACGCCATCACCGGCATCGCGAGCGAGCGCGGCACCATCGGCGGCGCGCCCGCCGCACACAACACCGCGACGGTCTACGACGGCGCGGGCAACATCGTCTTCGACGGCGAACTTGTCTACATCTACGACGCCTGGGCGCGGATCACCGAGATCCGTCGCGGCACGCTGAACGCGAGCGTTCCATCGCCGGACCCTGCCGCGGACCAACCGCCGAACCCGTACGCGCGGGTGAACGTCGGCGAGCTCGTGAAGTCGCACGCGTACGACGGCCTCGGCCGCCTCGTGACGACCACAACACCGCTTCCCGCAGCGCCCGGCATCGCCAAGCGTGCCCGCACCGAGCGGTTCATCTACGACGGCGTGCGACGAGTTCAGGAGTACGTGAGCGAATCGCCACAAACGCCCAACGCATCACCCACGAACCGCCTCGAACGCGAGTACGTCTGGGGCCCCGGCGACGGCATCGCGGGCGTCGACGAACTCCTCGCGCAGTACGACGGCGCGGGCCGCGCATGGTGGGTCGTCCAAGACGGCGGCGGCGACATCGTCGCCCTCGCCGCGAGCGCAGATCCGCAGCACCCGTACGCCCGCGTCGCGGCACAGTGGCAGTACGACGCCTACGGCACGGTGACTGCCGCGGACCACTTCATCGCACACCCGCCGATGCACGCGGGCCACAAGGGCCTCTTCCTCGACCGCATCGACGCGAACTCAACCGGCACCACCCACGACGGCGACCCAATCCCCGACGGCTTCGGCGGCTACACAACCACAGGCACCGACCCGCCGCGCCTCGCACCGTACGCCCGCACGCTCTACCACGTCCGCAACCGCAACTACGCGCCGCACCTGGGCCGCTGGCTCCAACTCGACCCGAACGCAAGCGGGAGAGACGTGCTGGAAGCGTCGGTGTACGCCGGCCGCGGCTTCCACGCGGCAAGCATG
>JBIKMF010000456.1:0-3105 GCA_044359425.1 Phycisphaerales bacterium | reverse complement strand
TGGCTGCTGCGCGACGAAGGGGGATTCGGCCCCCCGCAGCTCGCGACGGCGGTGGCGGCACTGCGAAGCGCGAGGCAGCAGCCTGATTGGCCGGAGCGGCTGCGGGCGTCGCTGGAATCGCCGGGGTTGCTGGTGGCCCACCGCGAAGCGATTCTGCGGGAGTTGCAGCGTATCGAGGAGGCTGCGCCGCAGGGCGCGAAGTGATCAGCCGGTGATCGCGGCGGGCCACAGCAGGGCGAAGGCTGTCGCGTTGACCGTGGCGTAGACCGCGGCATCAAAGACCGAGCCGGGGAGGCGCGACCACGGCATGCCCTTCCAGATACAGTCGCAGACCGAACTGCCGCCGTAGGCGAGCATCGCGACGGTGCCGACGAAGCGGGCGACCTGCACTCCGCCCGCGCCGGCGGGGAGGGAGTGGGCGGCGAGGTAGGCGATGACGAACGAGAGGACGGCGATGTTCGCGGCCCACAGGCCGAGGGACTTGCCCATGTTGGCCGTGCCTGGCATGACGGTGATGGTGCCCCAGGGGCCCTTCTTGTAGCGGTCGAGGGCGGTGGGGTCGGACTTCACGGTGGCGTGGTCGCACCAGGGGTACATGTGGACGCCGGGGGGGAGATTGGCGGAGGAGACGAGGGAGAGGAACTCGGGCTCGCGCGGGCCGATGGGGAGGTAGTCCTTCTTGTGGATGGGGAGGGCCATCCAGATGATCGAGCTGGCGACGAAGACACCGACGGTGGTGACGAGGATGGGCAGCCAGAGCGACAGAAGGGGGACCATGAGGGGCCTTTCTGCCGCACTCCCGTGCGGCGTGGGACCAGCATACCAGAGGGGGTCGGGGGTGCTGGCGGGGCGGTTGATTGGCAGCGGGGAGCGGAGATTTCGGCTTCCGAGGCGGGGTTCGGGGTGCTAATCTGTTGCGGTCCAGCACACCCACACCCTGCCACGGAGGGCAGCATGTCGGTCATGTCACGAGCGGATTCAACCAAGACTATGTCGAACACAAAGATCGCCGCGCCCCGCGCGACCGCCGAGTCGATGGCGGCGAAGCAGCGGGACATTTCCGTTTCCGAGTTCTTCGCCAAGAACCGCCACCTGCTGGGGTTTGACAACCCGCGGAAGGCGTTGCTGACGACGGTGAAGGAGGCTGTGGACAACAGTCTGGACGCCTGCGAAGAGGCGGGGATACTGCCGGACATCACGGTGATCATCGAGGACCTGCAGCCGGATCGGCCGGCGGCGTCGAAGTCGTCGCGGTACCGGATCACGGTGATCGACAACGGCCCGGGGATCGTGCGGAAGCAGGTTGAGAACATCTTCGGGCGGCTGCTGTACGGGAGCAAGTTCCACCGGCTCAAGATGAGCCGCGGGCAGCAGGGGATTGGTATCTCGGCGGCGGGGATGTACGGGTTGATCACGACGGGCAAGCCGATGTCGATCCAGACGCGGCCGAACGCGCACAAGCCGGCTCACCACATCGAGCTGGCGATGAACACGAAGACGAATCGCGCGGAGGTGACGGTCGACGAGGAGACGGACGACTTCCCGATCGCGAAGCTGCGGGACCTGACGGCGGGTACGCGGGAGCTGTCGAAGCAGGGGCAGTTCCTGAGCCAGAAGGACTACCCGACCGGGACGAGTGTTTCGCTGGAGTTGGAGGGGCGGTACCAGCGTGGGCGTGGGTCGGTGGACGAGTTCCTGGAGCTGACGGCGATCGCGAATCCGCACGCGAAGATCACGTTTGTTCCGCCGTCGCGCGAGAGCGGGGCGGAGGACGAGGACGTGCCGCTGCTGAAGGGGAAGAAGGGCGAGCCCGCCCCGGTGGCGGAGCCCGTGGAGGCGGTCGCGGGTCCGGTGGTGACGACGGAGACGAGCGGGGTGATGGTGTTCCCTCGCGGCGTGACGGAGCTTCCACCGGAGACGAAGGAGATCCAGCCGCACCCGAAGGGGATCGAGCTGGGGATCCTGCTGCAGATGCTGAAGGAGGCGGAGGCCGAGAAGCCGGGGTACACGCTTTACAACTTCCTTCAGGACAAGTTCTCGCGGGTGTCGGCGCAGAGCGCGGGAAAGTTCTGCGAGTCGGTGAAGCTGTCGAGCCGTGCGAAGGTGGCGGACGTTGAGCACGACACGGCGGAGAAGCTCTTCCGGGAGTTGCAGAACTCGGATCTGCCGCCGCCGCCGACGGACTGTCTGGCGCCGATCGGGGTGCGGCAGTTGCTGGCGGGTTTGCTCAAGGGCGTGCGGGCGGAGTTTTACGCGGCGAGCACTCGGGAGCCCGAGGTGTACCGCGGGCGGCCGTTCCAGATTGAGGCGGCGATCGCATTCGGCGGGGACTTGCCGACGGAGGACACGGGGCGGGTGGTTCGGTTTGCGAACCGGGTGCCGCTGTTGTTCCAGCAGTCGGGGTGCAGCAGCTTCAAGGCTGTGGCGGAGACCAACTGGCGGAACTACGACTTGCAGCAGCCCAGGGGGGCGGCGCCGGTGGGGCCGCTGGTGATCATGATCCACATGGCGAGCGTGTGGGTGCCGTTTACGAGCGAGAGCAAGGAAGCGATCGCGGACTACGACGAGATCCGCAAGGAGATGAAGCTCGCGCTCATGGAGTGCGGGCGGAAGCTGGGGACGTACCTCAAGAAGCGTGCGAAGATGCGTCGCGAGAGCGAGCGTCGCGACGTGTTCCAGAAGTACATCGGCGAGATCGCGAAGGCGTGCAGCGCGATCACGGGTGAGGACGGCAAGCGGATCTACGAGGCCCTGCTCGAGCAGGCGAAGCGGAAGACGGCGATCGCGGATCTGGAGCTCGACGAGGACGGCAAGCGGATCAAGCAGGACGACCCGGCGGAGCAGGAGGGCGTGATCATCGTGGAGGCCGCGGCACCGGTGGTGGCGACTCCGAAACCGGCGGCGGGGGCCTCGCCGTTTGCGCAGAGCAAAGCGGAGGCGGCGGCGCTCAAGGTGGCGTCGATGGCGAATGACGGGGACGACGAGCCGTCGTTGATTGACACGAAGCCGACGAAGCGTGCTGCCGCGAAGGAGCCGAAGAAGGCGAAGGCTGCGGCGAAGGCGGAGCCGAAGGGCAAGTCGGAGGCGAAGCCCGAGACTAAGTCG
>JBIKMF010000454.1:0-3118 GCA_044359425.1 Phycisphaerales bacterium | reverse complement strand
GTGGCCTCGGCACCACCCCCGATGCCATCGGCCTCCAGCGCCAGTACGGCCGCCTCCGCATGCTCGAGAACGGTGAACAACCCCCCGCCGACCCCTCTCAGCCCGTCAAAACCATCGAGGCCGACCTCTTCGCCCCCGTCACCGGAATGGTCATCTCCGCCGACGACGCCCTCAACGCCCTCGTCGTCGTCGCTACCCCCGCCAACCTCGCCGTCGTGAAGCGCCTCGTCGCCATGCTCGACGTCCCCGCCGCCGCGGCAAGCAACCATGTCCGCATCTTCCCCCTCAAGTACGCCGCCGCCGAACGTGTCGGCTCCATGGCCCGCGACATCTTCGCGCAGCGCGTCGCCACCGGGCAGATCCGCGAGGAAGACGCCCTCATCATCACGCCCGACGTTCGCACCAACTCGCTCGTCGTCGCCACCAGCGCCAAGAGCTTCTCCACCCTCGAGTCCCTCCTCAAGACCCTCGACGGCGAACAGACCAACTTCTCCGTCGGCCTCCACGTCATCGCCGTCGCCTCCGCCGACGTCCGCCAGCTCGCCCCACGCATCGAACGCCTCATGCGTGAACGCATCCAGGCCGCTTCGCAGCAGGGCTCCGTCCGCAGCCCCCTCGACGCCTTCACCATCGAGCCCGATCCCACCAGCAACCTCCTCATCGTCGGCTGCAGCAACGAAAACCTCGCCGTCGTCAACGAACTCATCAAGGCCCTCACCGACGACGCCACCCGCGTCGCCGCCGGTGAACGCGTCGAAGTCATCCAGCTCTCCCGCGCCCGCGCCGCCGAAGCCGTCACCTCCATCACCGAGCTCTACGTCGAGAAAGAGATCGCCCGTCGCGGCCCCAACGCCGTCTCCGTCACCCCCAACGAACGCCTCAACGCCATCGTCGTCAGCGGCAACGAACAGGACATGATCGAGGTCCGCGCCCTCGCCAACCGCATCGACAAGGCCGAAGTCACCGCCACCCAGCAGATCAAGTGGATCGAACTCAAGAGCGCGAACGCCGTCGAAGTCGTCAACCTCCTCGAGAACGTCCTCGCCGGTCGTCCAGTCGGCGGTGGCCGCGGCCTGGGCTCGCGTCAGGCCACGAAGCTCCAGTTCATCCGTGAGAAGATCACCGGCGAACTCGAGAACCGCATCGGCAAGCCGCCCACCGAAGCCGAAGTCGACGGAGCCATCCGCGATCAGGTCACGCTCACGCCCGACCCGCGCACCAACTCCATCTGGATGACCGCGCCCGACGCCATGGTCACGATCATCACCGAGATGGTCGAAGACATCGAGAAGTCCTCCGCCGGCTCACGCAAGATCGAGTACTTCGCCCTCAAGAACGCCGACGCCCGCCAAATGGCCGAGCTCCTCCGCGATACCTTCAACCTCCGCCAGCAGGGCAACAGCCTCGTCCTCGTCCCCAACCGTCAACCCGACGAAGACCCCGCCAACCCCGATCAACCCATCCCCGAAGGCAACATCTCCAGCTCCACCGTCACCGCCGTCCCAGACGAACGCCAGCAGCTCGCCATCGCCGTCGACGCCCGCACCAACACCCTCGTCGTCTCGGGCACCGAGGAATACCTCAACCTCGTCCGCGACCTCGTCATCAAACTCGACGCCATCCAGGCCAACGAACGCGACCGCGTCGTCTACCACCTCAAGAACGCCAAGGCCAAGGAAATCGAAACCACCCTCCAGACCTACTTCCGCGGCGACGCCGACCGTCAACGCTCCACCCTCGGCCCCCAGCTCTCCGGCTCCCTCCTCCGCCGCCTCGAAGAAGAAGTCACCGTCGTCGGCGACGAACAGTCCAACAAGCTCGTCATCTCCACCTCCCCACGCTACATGGAAACCGTCCTGGGCATCGTGAAGGAACTCGACGCCGCGCCCCCGCAGGTCATGATCCAGGTCCTCCTCGCCGAAGTCACCATCGACACCGACTCGCAGTGGGGCATGGACATCAAGGCCGGTCCCTTCGGTGGCGACCGCTACACCTTCGGCGCCGCCGCCGGCACCGCCGGTGTCGTCACCAGCCTCGGCGTCCCCAACCTGGCAGTCTCCGCCGCCGACTTCTCACTCCTCATCCGCGCCCTCCAGGCACAGGGCAAGCTCGAAGTCCTCAGCAACCCCCAGGTCACCGTCAACAACAACCAGAAGGCCGAGATCCAGGTCGGTGACGAAGTCGCCATCGTCGACGGCGTCGAACGAAACTTCCAGGGCTCCTCCTTCGCCGACGTCGTCCGCCAGCAGATCGGCATCATCCTCAACGTCACCCCCTCCATCTCCAGCGACGGCTTCGTCCGCATGGAGATCAAGCCCGAGATCTCCCAGCTCTCCGCCAAGGTTCAGAACATCAGCGCCGACATCACCGCGCCCATCATCAACAAGCGCGCCGTCGATACCGTCGTCACCGTCAAGGACGGCCAGAGCATCGTCATCGGTGGCCTCATCCAGACCATCGAAGAACAACGCCGCACCAAGGTCCCCGGTCTCGGCGACATCCCCCTCATCGGCGGTGCCTTCCGCTCCAAGCAGACCCAGGCCCGCAAGACCGAACTCCTCGTCATCCTCACCCCGCGCGTCATCCCCGGCCAGGTCGATGACGCCGACGGCGATTCCGGCGACACCGTCAACGAGGCCACCATCGAACGCCTCGAAGACCCCTCCGCCGTCGAAGACTACCTCCGCCAGATCAAAGAAGACATCCGCCGCCGCCAGCGCCAACGCGAACCCGCCACCGAAATGCCCACACCCAGCTCCCCCGGCGAGCCCCCCTCGCCCCCGGAAGTCATCCGAGTCGGCCCCGAAATCACGCCTCGATAACCACGCCCAGAGAGGGAGTTTCACATGCGCCGTTCCCCTTCCTTCACACCGCTCCTCGCCGTGTGCGCTCTCCTCACGCCCCTCGCCGCTTGCGTCTCCGCCGACGACAAACCCGCCCACAACTCCCCCCAGCGCCCCGCCGACTCCAAGCTCACCACCATGTGGCTCGCCACCACCCTCCCGCAGGACACCGACGGCAACGGCTACGTCGACCTCTTCGATATCTCCATGTACCTCTTCGCCGAACCCTACCCCATCCCCGTTCAGCAGCCCGGCTCCCTCAACTTCAAACTCGT
>JBIKMF010000102.1:0-11619 GCA_044359425.1 Phycisphaerales bacterium | reverse complement strand
GTTCCGCCCTGGATCGTGACGATCGCGGCCATGGCGGGGAGGAAGCTCCAGAGGTAGATGGTCAGCGGGGTGCGGCGGCTCATCGTGATCGCGGCGAGCGCACCCACGAGGATCGCGAGGCCGCACGTGAAACTGAGGGCGAGGCGTTCGTGCACCTTCGCGAGCACGCCGCGGTCGAGGTTGCGGATCTTGCGGCGGAGCTCGACGGCGGACTTCACGACGAAGTCGTCGTCCTTGCGGGCGTCGGCCTTCGCGAGGACTTCGAGCGTCGGCATGGCGAGGTAGGGCGCGAGGAAATCGGAGTCGTCGGCGTGCCGGGGCATGGAGAGGCTGGCGAGGGTGATGTCGCCGCGCTGGAGGCCCTCGGCGGGCATGCTGGCGTTGCCGGGCTCGCGGGTCTTTGCCTGGAGGAACTCGAGTTGCATCTCGAGGCGGCGCGTGTAGCGGTCTTCGCCCATGTCGGTGATGAGGTACGCGTCGGGGGAGCTGATGAGCATCTCGACGGAACCCTGCCGATCGACGCCGCGGGTGAGCTGGGCCTCGACTTCCTTTGCGCCCTTGGCCGGCAGGATGCGCAGGCCGCGCGAGTCCCATGCGAAACCGCCGGCCTTGACGCGGATGCGGCTCCCGCGAGCGTCGCGGAGGTCGAAGGTGTTGGCCTCGGCGGTCTGGCGGGAGAGCAGTTCGCGGGCGTCGCGCTCGGCGAGGAGGATGGCGAGGTCGCGTCGGGGGAAGTTGATGCCACTCATCCGCGCGGGCTCGGTCGAGAGTGCCCGGAGTTCCTGGTACGTGAGGAACGCGGGTGAGTCGCGGAACATGTCGGGGACGTTCCAGCGGAGCACGGTGTCCTTGCTGCCGGTGGTCCACTCGTTGGCCTTGATGGCCACGACGTTCTGCAGCCGCATGACGACGCGGGAGATAGAGCCGCCTTGCGCGGGTTCCTCGGAGCCGGAGGAGTCATCGCCGGGGAAGAGCCACATCGTCGCGACTTGGGAGGAAGCCTCGGTGGTGGGGTTGCCGTCGCGATCGAGTTCGATCGCGGCGAACTTGCTGAGCACGACGCGGTCGAGGGCGCCGCTCTCGGGGTCGGGCCCGAAGCTCTTGCCGGTGTCGGCGTAGATGATCAGGTTCTTCTGCTGGACCGCGTTGCCGCGGGCGACTTCCGACGCGATGAGCCGCGACACGTCGACGGTGATCATCTGCTGCATGCGTTGCAGGAACCGGGGCATGACCTGGTCGTGCAGCAGCAGCACCATGATCGAGAGCACCGTCGCCGTGATGAGCGCGGGGGCAAGCACGCGACGGTGGCTGAGGCCACCCGCGTGCGCGGCGGTCACTTCGTTATCAACCGCCATGCGGTGGTAGAGCAGTGTGGCCCCGAACCCCGCCGCGAAGGGGAGGGCGTAGGCCAGCATCGGAATGACGGCGTACGCCATGAACCGCAGCGCGTCGGCGGGCTCGAGTTTGCCCTCGGAGAGGGGCTTGACGGTCGCGGCGAAGGCGATCACGAGCACCAGGACCACGGCGGCCACGAACAGCAGCCTCCAAAGGTCGGAGAGCATCGAGCGCCAGAGTGTGACCGGGAATCGGCCCATGAGGGATTAGTGTAGAAGTAGGCGGACCCCGGTGCGCACTCCTTCTAGAAGACGAACGCGGGGTTCGGGGCCTACACAGATTCCCGGGTGTGGCATGCGCGTACCATGTACCCCATGATCAAGACCACCCTTCTCGTCGCGTTGTCGCTCGCCCCCTTCACCTGCTTCGCGCAAGACCAAAAGCCCGCGGACGCCGCGCCGGCGGTCGTCGCGGAAGCGATGCCCGAGAAGCTCGCCGAGCTCGTGGCCGATGCCACGCCCGTGGTCATCGCCACCGGGTTCAAGTTCACCGAGGGGCCGCTGTGGTACGGCGACTCGCTGCTGATCTGCGACCTGCAGGGTGACGTGATCTACCGCTTCAAGCCCGGCGCGGAGCCGGTGAAGGAAGCAGACGCCGAGAAGTTCCGCGCACCCTCCGGGCGTGCCGCGGGCCTGACGTTCGATCACGAGGGCCGACTCGTGTGCGCGCAGTTCAACGGCAAGATCATGCGTTCGAAGGAGCCCAGCCCCAAGGCCGGCGCCGAGTACGACGTGATCACCGAGAACACCCCGGAAATGCCGCTCAAGAGCGCGAACGACCTCGTGGTCGCGAAAGACGGCACGATCTACTTCACCGACTTCGGCGGCGGCGCGCTGAAGCGGATCGCGCCCGACGGCAAGGTGTCGGTGATCGCGCCCAAGCTGCGTGCGCCCAACGGCCTCACGCTCTCGCTGGATCAGTCGCGCCTGTTCATCGCGGAGTTCCGGGCCCAGAACATCAAGTTCGTGGACCTCGCGACCGACGGCACCGTGGGTGAAGCCAAGGACTTCGCCAGCACCAAGGGCGAGGGCGGCGGCAGCCCCGACGGCATGAAGACCGACGAGAAGGGCAACATCTACTCGACGGGTCCCGGGGGAATCTGGGTCTTTACCGCGTCGGGCGAGAAGCTGGGTGTCATCAAGGCCCCCGGCACCTCGAACTTCTGCTTCGGCGGGGAAGACGGAAAGACCCTGTTCATGACGGCGGGAGACCAGGTCAAGTCCATCAGGATGAAGGTCAGCGGGGCTCCGAAGAAGTAACCCGCGCACACGGTGCAGAACCATCCGGTCCATAGCCAGACGGAGGGCCAGGAGGCCGCGGACGCCGAGGAGCTGGCGATTGTCGATCGCATCCGTTCGGGAGATTCTCGGGCATGGTCCGAGCTGATCGTCCGGTACCAGGACCGTCTGTACGCCGTTTGTTTGCGGATGGTCCGCGATCGGGAGCTGGCGACCGACCTGACGCAGGACGCCTTCGTCAAGGTGATCCAGGGGCTGCACTCGTACGACGGGCGGGCCAAGCTGTCGACGTGGATGATCCGCGTCACGATGAACGTCTGCCTGTCGCGCCTGCGGTCCGAGAAGCTCCGCCGCCACGCCAGCCTCGAGGCCATGGCGGAACGCCCGCGCGGGGGATCGGAAGAGGGGTCCGGGGGCCTTACCGCCGCCGATCAGTTTTCACAGATCCGGGAACAAAGCCAGGACGAGAGCGTCGAATTCCATGAGGACAGGGAACGGGTGCTCCGGGCCCTGTCCACGTTGGATCCCGACCAGCGTGCCGTGCTCATCCTGTGCGACTGCCGCGGGCTTCCGTACGAGCAGATCGCCGAAGTGCTGGGTGTGGCGGTCGGGACGGTGAAGAGTCGTTTGTTCCGTGCTCGCGCGGCGTTGCGTGACGCGGTGGAGGCGATGGGAACACGAGGCGACGAAGAGGACGACCAGTGACCAAGGCGCGTGACAACAACCCCGAACCGGATCCCGGGCTGCTCTCCGAAGAGCAGATCCTGGACTGGATCGACGGGCGCGTGTCGCCGCAGGACGCGGGCCGGCTCGCCGCGATGTCCGGTCGCGCGGGGCTGGAGCAGCGGGTCGCGCAGATGCGGGCCAACAAGCGTGCGCTGGTTGCACTCGGGAACGTCAGCGCGCCGCGCGACGTCCACGACCGTGTGCTCGCCGCGCTCGAGCGCGAGGCCCTCGTCCGCGAGGGTGAATCCGACGCGATACCGATTTCAACCGTTGTGTTCGAGGACGAGCCGCGCCGGCGGAGTTGGCTGCATTCGGCGGGTGCGCCCCTGGCGCTCGCGGCGGGTCTGCTGCTGGTGGTGAGCGGCGGCGTGTACTGGATCGCGACCGCGAACAAGCGTCCGGGCCCTGTCCCCGGGCCGATCGCGATGAAGGCGGACCAGGGCGATCCGGTGATCGAAAACCCCGGACCCGTAGACGAACCTCCGACGATGATCGCGATGACCGCCGAGGCGACTCCCGCGCACGTGCCCGACGCGGGTGTGGCGGGGATCGTCGAGGATCAGCCGGCGATCATGCTCGCGGCACACTCGGCACCGATCGACGACACGCGGGCGCTCGAACTGGCACGCCAGGGACGCCTCGTGATGCGGGTCGTCGCGACAAACACCAAGGGGCTCGCCTCGCTCGAACGCGATGTCTCGAGGCCGCAGTCCGGTCGTGAATGGAAGCTGGACTCAAAGGTCTCGGCGACGCTCGCGCAGGCGGTGACGCCCAAGAACGTGCCGTTCGGGCTCGGCAGCCGTGATGAGTTCGCGTACGCATCGGCGGACGCGATGAGCATGCTCGGGCCCAAGGCCGCGTTTACCTGGCCGCTCACGGCGATGACCGATCGGGCGTCGCGCGTGAAGGGGACGTACCTCGCGGATGTGCCCGCGCGGGAGTCGACCCTGCGGGCCGTGAAGGCCCTGCTCGCCGACAAGCTGGACGCGAAGATCGTGTTCGAAGAGCTCGGCGAAGCGGTGAAGCTCCCGCAGCGACTCGACGCCGACTCCGCCCTCTGGTGGACGCGTCCGACAGCCAAGTGGACCCAGCGGGTTTCGATTCCCGTCGTCGTCGAGCAGCGCTGAGCAAGCCGCTTACGGCTTGAGCGCGGCTTCCTTCAGATCATTCTCGATGCGGACGCGCTGGCTCTGGAAGATCCGGCGCCATTCCTCGTTGCGCTCGATCAGCAGCGCACGCTTCGCACGCTCCAGGCCTTCCTCGTCGCTGCGGTTGAGCAGCTTGGCGCACACGGTCGCGCCACGCAGCGACGGGAGCCAGTTCTCGTCACGCTCGAGGCTGCGGGAGTACGCGTCCATCGCCTCCTCGGAGTACCCCGCGCGGTGGTACAGCAGGCCCAGGTTCTCGTACGGCGTCGGGTCGTTGGGCGCGAGGTCCGCGGCACGGCTGAAGGCCGGCACCGCGTCCATGAACTTGCCTTGCTCGAGCAGAACCACGCCGTAGTTGTTCCACGCGCCGGAGATGTCGTCGTCGAGGCTCAGCCCTTCGCGGTAGAGCTCCTCGGCCTTCGCGTAGCTCTTGGACGCCTGAAGCTTCCCGGCGCGGCTGAAGAGCGCGAGGGCCTGCTGGCGGTTCTTCACGAGATCAACCTGCGGGGCATCGACACGCTTCTTCGGCCCGGAGCACCCGGTGGTGAGGGCGACGCAGCCCAGGGCCGCGGCGGTCAGGATGATGGAGAGCTTGGTGTTCATAGTTCGCGCGGATCCCTCGTCTACGGCTTCTTCTTCGCCCGTTCCCACCGGGAGAACGTCACCTGCAACTGCCAGTCGGTCGGGCGAGGCGTGAGCTTGACCTGGTACACCTCGAGCCCTGGGACCTGGGTCGGCGCCCGGTTCATCCAGTCCAGCAGCGGCGGGAGTTCCTCGCACTGCACGGTGTACTTGAACAGCCGCTGCACGCTGTTGACCCCGGGACGCTGCGGGTTCGCGCGGGCGTCGTTCTCCGGGGTGAGGTTCTGCGTGTTGGGAATCCCCGCGGCCGTCGCGGCCTGCGAGATCTTGCTTCGGATCGTGAGCAACTCATCGTTGCCGGCGTCGGAAGCGGTCGCGGCGGCCGCGCGGAGCTGTTCGAGCGATGCCACCTCTTCGGACATCGAGTCCGCGAGTTGCATCTGGAACTTCAGCGAGCTGCGGGCCGCGGTCAGTCGGGTGGACGAGACGATCAGGGCGATGAGCGCCGCGACCAGCAGCAGGCCCGCGAGCACGAGCAGGTGGCGCGGGCGGGCCGCACGCTCCGCGCGGGCGGCGGAGGCGGCGAGTTCGATCTGCTCCTCTTCGGTGAGGCGCGAGGGCTGGAGTTCGGTCTGGCCTGCGGCGCGGCTCATGGCTCAGTTCCCTCCCCGAGGCTGGCGGCGGAGTTCGGGGTTCCAGCGGCCGATGTAGGTCATCTTGAGCTTCTGCGATGGGTCCGGGCGAGCGGTGCCGCTGGGGTAGCGGGCTTCCCACTCCTGCGTGTTGAGGCCCGAGAGGTCTTTGAGCGAAGCGAGCAACTGCTCGGCATCTTCCAGCGAGTTCACCTGAAGCGTCAGCCGCACGTCCTTCAACGAGTCGACCTCGATGCTCTCGATGCGGTAGTCGGGGTTGCCGAGCAGCAGGCTGAGGGACTCGATCTCCTGGAGCACCGGCATGGTGGCCTCGGGGCGATCGGCGGGGGCACGCAGGTCCTGGAGACGCGCGATCTCCTCGCGAACCTGCTCGAGCGGCGCCGGTTTGGGCGGATCACCGGGGAGCGGGGGCTCGACGGCGACCGGGTAGTGCTCGCGGAGGAGCTCCCGCCACTTGTTCTGCCACGCGGCGCTCGCGGCCTTCTCTTCGGAGGCCTGGGCGTTCAGCCGCCACGCGACGATCCCCATGGCCGCCGCGACGCCCGCGATGGCGAGGCTGCTCCAGAGGTACATCTTGCGGTGGGCACGCCCCGGGCGGTTGGAGAGCGCGGTGAGCGCGGAGCCGGGGGCCGCCGCCGCCGGCGCGGAAACGTCGAGCGATTCCGCGGTGCGCCGGAGGGTGACCGCGAGCGGATCGGCCTCGGTGATGAGGTCGAGGGTCGCGCCCTTCCAGGCTTCGGCGAGCTTCTGGGCGAACGCGGGCGCCGAGGGGAGGCCGTCGTCGTTGGCGGGAAGATCGGGGAGCACGCACACCACGCGCTCGGGGGCCTCGCCGGTCTGCGCGGACCAACTGAGCCATTCGGTCACGAGCCGGCCGAGCTCGGCGCTGCCCAACTGCGGCGCAGGCACCGAGTCGGGCATCGTGATGGCGCCCTCCGCGGGGGCGGACTCCGTCGCGGGGCGGCTGAGGCTGACCCGCATCGCGCCGCCGGCGATCAACTCCCCGCCGCGAGACCATGACCACAGCAGCCGTCCGCCCGTGCCCGTTTCGGGGGCGAGACACACCGCGGCAACAACGCGCGTCGATTCGGGCTCGCCCGCGCGGGCCTTGCGGTCCCACGCCATCGCCATCGCGTGCCAGATCGTCGCCGTGCGTTCGACCGTGATCCCTTCGGCATCGAGTGCATCGACGAGCAGCTTGGCCGGCACATCTGCCGCGGCCAGCACGGGGACGCGCTGGGCCTTGATCGCGGCGGCGGCCGTCTTGGTGGGCAGCAGCGAGGGGCGGGCGATGGTCGGAGTCGCGACCATCGCCTGAATCGACGATTCATCGCGGTCGCCGGCGAGGTACGCGGTGGGTGAGGGCGCGTTCTTCGTGCCGGTCGTGTCGTCCTCGTGGTTCGGCGAGACTCCGTCGCGGGCGATGGTGGCGACGACGTCGTCGTCGGTCGAGGGTGACTGCACCCACGAGCACACCGCGCCCTCAGCATCCAGGCAGAGCAACGTCAGCGAGCTCGCGGCGCGGCTGTCGGCCAGCTTCTGCTGGAGCCACACGGCCCCGGACTGGAAGACGCCCGCCTGTGGGCCCGCGGCGTTCCATTGTTCATCGAAGCCCTGTCCGATGAGGCGGAGGCCGAGGAGTTCACGGCCCCGAGAGGCCCTCTGGAGATAGCAGACACGCACGCTCACGCTATTTGTTTCCATCCTCGGCTTCGAGAAGCCGCTTGGCCGCCGCCTGCATGTCTTCCTCGTTCTGGAACTGGCCGCTGCTCTTCAGTCGCTCCATCACGGCGTTGTACCGGGCTTCGAATCCCTGCGGCGAGTTCGCCCGCACCATCGGGACGTTGGCCTTTGCGTTCATGCGGGCCATGCGAGCGGCGTCGGCAGCCCGGCGCATCGCGGCAGCGGCCGCGGGATTCGCCACGTTGCCGCCGGCCATGGCTCCTGCGGGATTGGTCGATGCGCGGGTTACGACGTCGGCAGACTTTGGTTTCAGGTCGATTTCGGTACGGGCCCCGGATTCGTCCACCACCAGCGTGAGGTGGGAGATCTCCTTGATGGTGTACGGGCCGATGATGTCGTCGACCGAGAGGATGCGCTGGGCCTCGTTGTAGCGGACCAGGGCCATCTTCTTGTTGCCCAGACCGACCTGCCCGAGGAACTCGAGCGCGAGTGCCGGGGTGGGGGGCGGAGCCGGGGTTTCGTCTCCCGGACCGGGCGCCGGGGCGTCCGGGGGCGGTGGCTTCTGTGGAGCATTGCCGATGACGGCGAGGCGTTCGGCGATGCCCGCGTTGTCCACGGAGCTCGCGGGCGCGACGGTCGGGCCGGTCTGGCCGAGCGGGGGAAGGTCCACCAGGCCGAGGGGGCCTTCGGGGGCCTTTACCTCACGGGTTCCAACGAGCGTCGCGCCGGCGATTCCGGTCAAGAGAGCCACGCCGAGCGCGATCTGTGCGCCGGAAGCGATCTTGGTGGCCTTCGTTCTGTCCATCGTGCCCTGCGCCATCGTTCAACTCCCGAACAACCTACAACCGTCAACGGTAGGACGGTCCCTGCATCCGCTCCCATCGGAGAATCGAGGTCGATCGCTCCAATGCCGCGGATTCCGGGACCCTGCTCCGCCCCTGCCGGATGTTGGCCCAGAACTCGTAGATCAGCGGTTCCCGCTGGGGGAAGCTGGAAGGGGGCTCGATCTGCTCGGCGGTTCCCCGCCAGAGCGTGGTGTCGCCGGAGAGGACCTGGACGATGCGAGCCCGGGCGGCCATGGGCACTTCGCCGTCGAGGATGGCCTTGTTGAGGTCGACAGCCTCGGACCCGGCCTGTTCGCGAGCCTCGATCAGCACTTCCACGAAGCGCTCCGGGTCACCTTCCTCGTGCATCGCCGTCTCGGCCGCCGCGAGGAGGACCTCCGGCGGGGCGGTGCGGATGCTGATGGCGAGGGGGCCTTCGGTCCTGGTGTATCGCCGGGCCTCGTCGCCCAGACGCTCCTGCATCCGCATGAGGATCTCCCGCCCCATGGAGATCTGCTCTTCCGGGAGTCCGGCGAGGTCGGCGAGGGCGGCGCCCTGGGCCTCGTAAAGGGAGACCCGCACCGGCGAGCCGCCGTCCACCGCGAGGTCAAACGCGTGGCCGCCGGGGCCGAGCATCTGGCGGAGTGGGGTCTGGCCGTTGTTCCGCAGCCAGGCCTCGATCGCCTCACCAAACCCCGCGGTCGCGTGGTGCATGGAGTAGGCGTCGAGCTGCCGCTTGTATTGCAACATCTGGGCGTTTTGGCGCTGCAGCAGGACCACGATCATGACGCTGAGCGCCATGATGAGCACCAGCACGAAGGCCAGCACGAAGCCTCCACGGTGGGAGCCGCGACGGTGGGGGGTCCGGTTCACTTGGACTCCTTTCCGCCGCCGCCGGGCGCAGGAATCCCCGCGCCGTTGCCGCCAGCGCCCTTGCCGGCCTTCGCGGCGTCGTCGGCGGATTCGCCCTCTTTGCCGCCGGTGGGCTTGTTCCGAGGCTTGCGGACCTCGGGGCCCTTTGCCCAGCCCACCTCGAACATCCACTCGGCGCGGATCCCCGTGGAGGTCTGGATCTGGAACTCGATGTACGCCGGCAACTCGTCCTCGTACGTCACCATCGCCGCCGTCTTCCGCTCGCGGTCGTCGAAGAGGCGCCAACCCGCGGCGACCACGTCGGAGCAAAGCAGGTACGGGCGTGCGAGGTTGGCGCGGATGGAAGCATCGCGCACGGGATCGATGACATCGTCAACCGGCCGGCGCGGGGGCATGGGAACCCACCAGAGCTGGTACCGGGGCTGCTGGGTCATGTCCGGGATTTCGCCCTCACGCAGAGGCTGCGGCAGGAACTCAAAGGACCCGCGGAAGGCGCGGACTGGCTGTTCGGCCTCTTCTTCGGCGGCCTCGATGTCCTCGCGCGGGGAGGGTTCGACGCCCTTGATCGACTTCTCTTCTGGGGCCGAACTCGCGCCGTCCTTGCTCGTGCCACGACCCCGAACCCCCAGCGACGACCGGCCGCCCCGGGTCCAAGCGTCAATCCCGACGACCCGCTCCGCGGGGATGGGTGAGTCGAAGACGACGGCCTCCAGCCGCTGGAAGACCGCGGCGTTGTACCCGCCCGGGCCGCCCGAGCTGGGTGCGACGTTCTCCGGCATGCCGAGGATGATGCGAGGGGGCGGGGGAGGCGCGTTGGGGTCGCGCTGGTTGCGGCGCGATGCCGCGGCAGCCGCACCCGATGGGGTGGCGACGGGCTTGCCACCGGACTCGGCCTCGTCGGCGCGGGGCTTGGGTGGCTTGGCTTCGTCGGTGACGAGGAGCTGCGAGAAGACGCGCTGCATCACGAGGCGTGTGCGCTGCATCTCGGCGGTGGTCTCGAAGCGGTTCTTGGCCGAGCGATCGCTGCGGTCCATGACGAGGAAGAGCATGGCTCCGGCGAGCAGGATGATCGCGCCCATCGCGGCGGCGAGGGTGACTTCGAGGATGGTGAAGCCACGGCGGGTCACTTCTTGCCGCCTCCGCTCTGGTCCGAGGCCTTGGAGCCGGCGGCGGGGCGAGAGGGCGGGGCGATCTGCCCGCGACCGGTGATCATCTCGATGAAGCGGTTGCGGAGGACGGGGTCCTCCATGATGCGGGCGCGGGTGTCGGGGTTGCGGAGCTGGCCGAAGATGGGGTCGACGATGCGGGTGATGGCAAACGTGGGCGTGCCGTCGTCGCGGGAGATGTACCCGCGTTCTTCATCGGTGCGCCACGCGGTGATGGTGACCGCGCGGAGGCGGTCGAGGCTCATCGCGCCCTGGTTGCGTTGGTTGTCCTGCGGGACGGTGCTCGTGAGCGTCAGCGGGGAGATCCGCATCGTCCAGCGATAGGTGTCCAGGCCGTACTGAATCGGTGCGGATTCGCTGGGGAGGGATTCGTCGTCGTCGAGGTACTGCAGCATCAGGCGGTTGGCGATCTCCGCCGCGCCCAGCCGCTGCATCCCGCGGGCCTGGCCGGACATCACCGCGCTGCTGGCGCTGAGCATGGCCGCCGCGGCGAGGCCGAGCATGCCCGCTGCGCAGAGCACTTCGACGAATGTCAACCCGCGTCGGGTCGCGTGCGCACGGCGCGCGATCCGCTCTCTACTGGCCATTCGCTGGATCCTCCGGCGCGGCCCCCGCCCCCATCCCCGGGCGCGGCACCGATCGTTACCTGTTCATCGTCCAGATATCGAGGTCGTCCTCGGTACCCGCCTGCTTGTCCTCGCCGTAGGAGCCCAGGCTGTACGCCCGCTCGCCCCGGCCCTGGGGGCTGTAGTAGAAGTCCATGTCCCATCCGTCCTTCAGCTTCTTGGTGTCGTCGATGAACGGGGGCTTCACCGTCGTCAGCATGGAGAGCGTGGTGGGGTAGGAGCTGTACTCCAGGTTGTAGGAGTTGAGTGCCGTCTGGATCGTCTGGAGGCTGGCCTTCGTCGCCTTGATCTTCGCACGCGAGCCCATGCCCGAGACGCTGACCGCCGCGACCGCCATCAGCACGCCGATGATCGCGAGGACCAGCATGAGTTCGATCAGCGAGAAGCCGCCCCGGCTCCGGGCGACCATGCGTGCAACGTTTCGTGTCGTCTTCATCGTTCTTCCTTCTCGAAACAGCCGGGCCTGTCCCCATTCTGGGCGAACAGCCGCCGACCGACCCCATTCTACGGGTTCCCGGTCCTTCTCGCCCCGGGGCCCCTCCGTCCACTTGTTCGCCGCCGGCCCCGTTGCGCTCGGCGGCTCCCCAAGATGCCACCACCCTCCGCCCGGGGCCACCGATCCCGTGCCTCTCCGCCAGAAGTGCCGGCGGGCGTGCCGGTTGGAACGGGTTTAGGGAGGCGTAGCCCAGGCATCGAGGTCGTCGG
>JBIKMF010000101.1:0-11623 GCA_044359425.1 Phycisphaerales bacterium | reverse complement strand
CTACAAGAAGCTCTACCGGATCTACTCGCAGCTTCACGACGCCTTCGGTCTACCCAACCAAACCCAGCCGCTCGGTCGCATCATGAAGGACCTCATCGACATCCGCCAGGCCGCCCGCGAACGGAGAGCTCCATGAAAGACGATGCACAGCTCCGCGCAGAAGTATGCGACGCGAATCGTGCCCTCGGCGCAAGCGGCCTGGTCACGCTCACGTGGGGCAATGCCAGCGCGATCTCCGCAGATCGTTCCGTCGTCGCCATCAAGCCCAGCGGCGTCGACTACGCCTCGCTCACGCCCGATCACATCGTGCTGGTCGACCTTGAGGGCAATCCCGTCCGCGGCTCCCTCCGTCCATCTACCGACACCCCGACGCACCTCGCGCTCTACAAGGCGTTCCCCTCGATCCGTGGCATCGTGCACACGCACAGCTTCTACGCCACGATGTTCGCGCAGGCCCGACTCGAAATCCCCTGCCTCGGTACGACCCACGCGGATCACTTCGCCCAGAGTGTCCCCGTCACGCGTCAACTGAGCCCCGCCGAACTCGACGAGTACGAACGAAACACCGGCCGCGTCATCATCGAACGCTTCGCCTCCATCGATCCAGCCGCGGTCCCCGGCGTGCTCGTCGCCGGGCACGGCCCCTTCGCGTGGGGCCCATCCTGCGCGAAGGCCCTCGAGAACGCTGTCGCTCTGGAAGCCATTGCCCGCCTCGCGCACGGCACCTTCGCCCTCGCACCCAACGCCCAAACGCTCGAACCCCACGTCCTCCTCAAGCACCACCAGCGGAAGCACGGCCCGAATCGCTACTACGGTCAGCCCTGATCGCAAACCCCTTTCACACGGAACGCACCCATGGCACGCCTCAAAGCAGTCAAGCTCGGATTCATCCCCAGCAACCGCGGCTTCTTCTCCAAGGAACTCGCCGCGAAGATGCGGGACCAAACCATCGCCGTCCTCCGTTCCATGGGCGTTGAAGTCGTCGTACCCGACGCCTCGCAGACCAAGGTCGGTTGCGTCGAAACACGCGAAGAAGCCGAGCTCGCCGCCGAGATGTTCCGCCGCGAAGGTGTCCACGGCATCCTCGTCGGTGCGGTCAACTTCGGGGAGGAACAGGGCGTCGCCTGGTGCGTGAAGAAGGCCGCGCTCAACGTCCCGATCCTCATCTACGGCTGTCAGGAGGAAGAACGCCTCACCATGACCACCAAGCGCCGCGATTCCTTCTGCGGCCTCCTCTCGATCGGTGAAGTCCTCCGCCAGATCGGTGCCGCGTACTCCGTCGCACAGCGCCCCATCTGCTTCCCCACCGACGAGTCCTTCAAAGCCGACATCGATTGGTTCACCCGCGTCTGTCGCGTCGTTCACGGCCTTCGCAACGCCCGCTACGGTCAGATCGGCGCCCGCCCCGATGCCTTCTGGACCTGTCGATTCAACGAGAAGCAACTCCAGCTCATGGGGCCAACGGTGGTCACCCTCGACCTCTCCGAAGCCATCGGCGGCGCCAACCGAATCCCCGACACCGATCCCGATCTCGCCAAGGTCATCACATCAATCCAGGGGTACGCCGACACCGGCGCCATCAAGCAACTCTCCGTCGTCCGTTCGGCCAAGCTCGAACTCTTCCTGCGCCGCTGGGGAAAGGCCAACGCGATCGACGCCTTCGCCATCCAGTGCTGGACCAGCATCCAGGCCAACTACGGCGTCTGTTCCTGCACCACGATGAGCCGCTTCGGCGACGAAGGGATGCCCTCCGCGTGTGAAGCCGACATCATGGGCACCATCTCCATGCACGCCTGCATGCTCGCGAGCGACTCCCCGGCCGGCCTCGCAGACTGGAACAACCTTCACAACGACGACGACGAACTCGTCAACGTCTGGCACTGCGGCGTCTTCCCCGCCGCCTTCGCAAAATCACCCGTTCGCCTCGGTGTCCAAGAGATCATCGCCAGTTCCGGCGCTGCAAAGTATGAAGACTCCGAGGGCACGATCGAGTTCGTCGCCAAGCCCAACCCCCTCACGCTCTGCCGCATGACCCAAGACCCCAACGGTGACATGAAGGCTGTCATCGCCGAAGGACGCATCGAAGACAACCCCGCCGTCACGTTCGGCTGCTACGGCTGGTGCCGACTCCCCAACCTTCAACGCCTCTACCGCGACGTCCTCCTCAAGCACTTCCCGCACCACGTCGCCATCACCCAGGGCCACATCGGCAACGTCCTCTGGGAAGCACTCGGCAACTACTTCGGCACAAAGGTCTACCACGCCGCGCAGGACGTCCCCGGTCTCTACACCCCGCGACTCCCCTTCGCCAGCGTCACCCCGGTGTTCGATTCCCCCATCGCCGAACCACTCAAGGTCTAAGGGCACCGTCATGCCATCATCGCTCCTCACCCTCGCGGCATCCCTCCTCTTCGCCGCGAGCGTCGTCGCCGCGCAGACACCTTCCCACCAGCTCGCGACTTCCACGTCGCCCGCGCCACCTGCACATCAGGTGACCCAGTTCTCCGTCGCGGATGTGCGTCTGCTTCCCGCGCCCTCTCCGCACGTGAACCCATTCCTCGTTGCGCAAGACGGTCACGCCACCTACCTCATCGAGCTCGAGCCCGATCGCCTCCTCTCTCGCTTCCGCAGCGAAGCGGGTCTCGAACCCAAGGCCCCCGGCTACGACGGCTGGGAGAAGGACACCATCGGCGGCCATTCTCTCGGTCACTACCTCACCGCATGCGCCAAGATGCACGCCGCAACCGGCGACGCCCGTTTCAAGCAGCGCGTCGACTACATCGTCTCGGAACTCTCGCTCTGCCAAAAGGCCAACACCAGCGCCGGCCTCGCCGGATACGTCGCCGCGATCCCCGGCGGAAAGAAGGCCTTCGCCGAAGTTGCCGCCGGTGATATCCGCTCCAAGGGCTTCGATCTTAACGGCATCTGGGTCCCCTGGTACACGCTCCACAAGCAGATGGCCGGCCTCCGCGATGCGCACCGCTTCTGCGACAACCAGCAGGCCCTCGACGTCTGGCGCGGGCTCGCCGACTTCTCCATCTCCGTTGTTGGCTCGCTCACCCCCGAACAACTCAACCGCATGCTCCGCTGCGAACACGGTGGCATGAACGAACTCGCCGCGGATCTCTACGCCATCACCAAGGAACCCAAGTACCTCGACCTCGGCCGTCGATTCAACGACCTTCAGGTCATCGACCCGCTCGCCGATGGAAAGGACATCCTCCCGGGACTCCACTCCAACACCCAGATCCCCAAGCTCATCGGCGCCGCTCGCCAGTACGAACTCACCGGCGAAGAGCGCCTCGCTTCCGCTGCCCGCTTCTTCTGGTCCACTATGACCACGCACCACTCCTACGTCACCGGCGGCAACAGCATGAACGAGTATCTCGGCCCACCACGCACACTCGCCGCGCGACTCGAAGGAAACACCACCGAAACCTGCAACACCTACAACATGCTCAAGCTCTCCCTCCAACTCCACTCCTGGTCCGGCGACGCCGCCATCATGGACTACTACGAACGCGCGCTGTACAACCACATCCTCGCATCCAAAGACCCCTCCGGTCCCGGCGTCTGCTACTTCCTCCCGCTTCGTCCCGGCTCCTGCAAGCCCTTCCAACGCCCCTTCGACGACTTCACCTGCTGCGTCGGCTCCGGCATGGAGAACCACGCGTCCTACGGCGATGCGATCTACTCCCGTCGCGCCGCATCCGACGCGCACCCCGCCCCCGCGCTCTTCGTTAACCTGTTCATCGCCAGCGAAGTGCAGTGGCGTGAGACTGGCATCACCCTCCGACAGGAAACCGCGTTCCCCGATACGGACACCACCGTGCTCCGCATCACGACCACCGCACCGACGCGTGCAACGCTGTGCATCCGCCATCCCGCGTGGGCCGCACGCACGCCCGAGCTCTCCATCAACGAAGAGCCCTTCGCCACCAGCGACTCTCGCCCCGGCTCCTACATCGTCATCGATCGCGAATGGAAAGCAGGCGATGTCGTCCGCGTTCGCCTCCCCATGGAACTCCGCACCGAATCAGCCCCCGATGATCCCGACCGCCTCGCCATCCTCCACGGTCCCATCGTGCTCGCCGGCGATCTCGGCAACACCGAAACCGACGTCGCCACCACCCTACACCTCGTCTCCGATGCCAACGACCCGCGCACATGGATCACGCCAACCGCTACACCTCAGCACTTCCGAACCGCAAACGCCATCCGCCCCGTCGATCTCGACCTCCTGCCCCTCTACCAAGTCTCCAACCAGCACTACATCGTCTACTGGAAACGCCTCTCCCCTTCACAGTGGCAACTCCGCCAGGCCGACATCGAACGCGTAGAGGCAGAACGCCGCGAACAAGCCGCTCGCACCGTCGATTCCTTCCAGCCCGGTGAAATGCAGCCCGAGCGCGACCACGCCTTCGATGGCGTCTTCACCAACGCCGGCGAGCACCAGGGCCGCCGCTGGCGCGACGCCGGCCCTCGCGGCTGGTTCGCCTTCACCATGAAAGTCCCCGAAACCGGCGCCGCGCTCCTCGTCTGCACCTACTGGGGATCCGACATCGGCGAACGCGAGTTCGATATCAGCATCGACGACACCGTCATCGCCACCCAAACCCTCAACAACAACCAGCCCAATCAGTTCTTCGACGTCCACTACCCGATCCCCGCGCAACTCACCGCGGGCAAGACCCACGTCCGCGTCAAGTTCACCGGAAAGCCCGGAAAGACCACCGGCGGTCTCTTCGGCTGCCGAACCGTGCGAGCTGCCGACCCCGCCCCCTGACCTACGCTCCCACCTTCCCAACGGAGTTCCTCGCCATGGCCAGCGGTGTCATCTTCGATATGGACGGCGTTCTCGTGCTCACCGAAAACGCCCACTGGCTCGCATGGAAAGCCGCCGCCGATCGCCGCGGCGTCGCCATCGACTACCCAACCTTCCTCTCATGCTTCGGCCGCGTCAATCCCGACTGCATCCGCATCATGTTCGGTGACGCCACCCCCGACGCCGAATCAGCCCGCATCGCCGACGAGAAAGAACACGCCTTCCGCGAGATCATCAAGTCCGATGTTCCCCTCGCGCCCGGCCTCATCCCCCTCCTCGATTCCCTCCGCGCCGCACACGTCCCCCTCGCCGTCGGCTCATCCGCTCCACCTGAAAACGTCGACCTCGTTCTCGACGCCGGCCGCATCCGCCCATACTTCTCCGCCGTCGTCGACGGCACCCAGGTCGCCCGCGGCAAACCCGCGCCCGACGTCTTCCTCCGCGCCGGTAAGCTCCTCGGCCTGGCACCCGCAGACTGCGCAGTGATCGAAGACGCACCCGCCGGCATCCTCGCCGCCAAGGCCGCCGGAATGCTCGCCATCGGCGTGGCAACCACACACAAAGACCACGAGCTCCTTGCCGCGGGTGCCGACATCGTTTTCCCCGCCCTCGCCGACCTCTCCGCCCCGCTCCTTCTCAACACCGATCGCGCACGCTGAACACATCCTTCGCCCATGAAAACGCCCCCGTTCATCCCGGGGGCGTTGTTCGTTCGCAATCAGCGAGAATCGGCCGTGTTCATCGCGCTGCAGATGTCCACAACCCCAGGCAGTTGCCCTCGGGATCAAAGAACCACGCGAAGTGCCCCATGTTCGGCACTTCCGTCATCGGCACGCACACCTTGCCTCCAAGCTTTACCACCTGATCCAGCGTCGCCTTGATGTCGCTCACCTCCGCGTACACCGTCACATACTGATGCGGCGGATGCCCCAGCGAGTTGATGTGCCCGGCGATCCCGGGAGTCTTCGCCGGACTCCCGTCCCACGAAGGCCCGATGTTCGTCACCATCTCCGCGCCGCCCATCCCGTGGAACTCCCACCCGAAAAGCTGCGAGTAGAACTTCTTCGTTGTTTCCGTGTTTGCACACCCGATTTCAAAGTGAACGATCGGCGTCGGCATCCTCAAACTCCCGTGTACGGACAGATTCCCGGCCCACCACCATGGTGTGCCCAGAGTTTCTACCGATGCACGAGCCCGAAGGTTCCGTCAGGACCGCCGCCGCCTCAGCGTGACGACCGCCGCGATTCCCATCAGCGCGGCCGATCCCGGCGCGGGAACGCCGCTCACCCGCCACGCGCGGATCGAGCCCTCAAACTCACCGAACCCCGTGATCGCCGACCCATCCGCCGACAACCCGTGGGCAAAGTGCAGCGTCCACCCGGTCATGTCGACCCCGACCGAGGCGAGATACACGTTGAGATCCACCATCCCAAGCGATTCTGTCCAGTAGCACGCGCGATCCCCGCCGCTGAACTCCCCACCGCCATACCCCGCCACCGCAAGCCCATCCCCGCTGATGCACGTGCCCATGCTGTACGACCAGCCAGCTGCGGTGCCGAGGTTCTCCATCCCACCACCAGCCGTCCACCGGAACGCACGATTCCCATCCTGCATCCACGCGTTCCCCGCGATCGCATCCCCGTCGCTGCTCATCGCCATCCCCATCGCGCTCCCGCCCGCGACCAGCGAACCCAAGTCCTGCATCCCCCCCGCGGCAGTCCAGCGAAACGCCTTCGTCTGACTGAATCCCGCGCTGAATCCCGCAACAACCGAACCATCCGCGTTCGTCCCCATCGCCCCGCTCGTGCCCGTTCCCGGCAATACCCCGAGATCCTCCATCCCGTTCGCTTCCGTCCAGCGAAACGCCCGCTGCGAATCGCTCGTGTCCGCACGCCCGACAACGACCATCCCGTCGTCGCTGATCGCGTTCCCCGAGGATCCTCCATTCGCGACAAGCGAGCCAAGCGTCGTCATGCCCGCCCCCGTCCACCGAAAGCCGCGAACCCCCACACCATCCACAAACACCGCGCCCGCAACCGCCCCGCCGTTCGCGCTCACGCCCAGCGGCCCAACGCTCGACAACCCCGGCGGCGGTGCAATCTGCTGCATCCCCACTCCAGAACCCCATCGGTATCCGCCAGATTCCAGCGCAGTGCCCGATGATCCCACAACCCAGTTCCCATCACGACTGATCGCAAACGCAGTCGAATCAAGCCCACCCGGAAGCGTTCCCAGGCTCTCGATCCGCGGCGGTTCCATCCCCAAACTCTGCGAAGCCAAAGCGCCCGCCACAAAAAGGCACAAACCACGCCGTGCGCCGCCGCTCGCCATCAACAGAGTCGTCATGTCATCTCTCCTCGGCATTCCCCCGCATCACGCGTGCACGTCCCGCAGGGCTCCCGCCACGAGCACCGTATGCGCGCCGATCACCCTCGCCACCCTGCCGGGCTTATCCCGCGCCCGCCCGTTTGCGCGAGCAGAAATCCTTCATTGTGACATTCTGGTCTTCCCCAACCCGCACCACCCGAAACCTCACCCGCCCCTGCTCCACAGCCTCCGCGATCGCCCGCTGGTACTTCCCCAACTGCGCCCCGCCCGACTTCACATCGAGCAGCACGACCTCGATACTCCCCTCATCCCCGCCCCCGTTTCGGCTCTCGTTCAACCCGTGAAACACCACATAGTCGATCGGATCCCCCAGAAACTTCGCGTCCGCCGGCGCGTACTCAAAGCCCGGCAACAGCGGCGCAAGCTGCTCCGCGATCTTCCCGCGAATCGTGCTCGCCGCCTGCTTCACGCTCTCGGCCCGCGCAGCATGAATCTCCTCCCGCCTCCGAAACGCCCCACGAATCACCACCACCGCAAGAACCACCAGCCCAAGTCCCAGCCCGATCATGAACGCGTACGCCGGATGCATCGTGCCTCCTCCCCGCCCCACACCCCTCACCGTACGCGCCCTCCCGCCGCGCCAAAAACAAGCCCGCCGCGGAAGTTCCGCGGCGGGCAAAGTTCATTCGTTCGACGTGTCCCTTCAGCTGGCTTGCGCCCTCGGGTGCGCCTTGTTGTACGTGTCCTGCATCCGCGTCGTCGTGAGGTGCGTGTACACCTGCGTCGTGCTGAGCGACTGGTGACCCAGCAACTCCTGCACGCTCCGCAGATCCGCCCCGTTGTCCAGCAAGTGCGTCGCAAAGCTGTGACGAAGCGTGTGCGGGCTGATCGTCGGATCCAACCCCACCGCCTTCAGATACTTGTCCAGCTTCCTGCGAACCGACCGGCTGCTCAACCGCCCGCCGTGCTTGTTCAGGAACAGCGGCAACTCCGCCGAGCCCGCTCGCGCCGCCGGTCCAAACTTGGGATCAGCCTTCAGCAGGTCCATGTACCGATTGATCGCCGTCAACGCGTGCGAGCCCAAAGGAACAATCCGCTCCTTCTTGCCCTTCCCGCGAACCCGCAACGCCTCGCCCGGCAGATCCAGGTCCGCCACCGAAAGCCCCACAAGCTCGCTCACGCGAATACCCGTCGAGTACAGCGTCTCCAGCATCCCGCGATCACGACGCCCAAGAACGTCCGCGTCGCTCGGCGCTGACAACAGCCGCTCGATCTGCTCAATCGTAATCGCCTTCGGCAACCGCTTGCCCTGCCGCGGCGTCCGGATCAGCGTCATCGGATTCGTCGTCGAAAGCCCACGCCGATCCGCCCACTTGTAGAACGAACGAAGCGTCGCGATCTTCCGCGCCATCGTCGCCGCCGAGTACTGCTGCTCGCCCAGATGCGCCAGGAACTCACGCACCTGGTCCGCGTTGATCGTGCACACGTACTCCGTCACGTTCTTCACCTTGCCCACCGTCGCCGTCGGCCTCCCGCCAGCCACGATCTTCTCGTGCGCCGCACGCTCGTTCGCGTCCTCAACCGTCAACCCCAGTTTCGCCGAGATGAACTCGACGTACTGCCGCAGGTCCGCCCCGTAGCAGCGGGCGGTGTAGGGACTGAAGTGGCGCTCGTCGGCGAGGTACGTCGTGAACGCGTCAATGATGGGCAAAGTCGACATTGCGAACTCCTGAAACACCGACATCCGATCGCCCCCCTCAAGGGACTTCCGCACCGCGTGCGGGCGATAACTGAAACTTCGGCATCCTGCGAGGCTTTCTTGATCCCTCTTTTTCGGACAGTCCCGAAATTTCGCGACTCTAATTCCCCGCTCCCACCCCCAACCGCAGCCCTGGCCGCCGGTTTCCCCGCCTTTTCCAACAGCATATCACCCCATTGGATATTCGGGCCGCCCGTATAGGGGGTTCCCTTGGTTTCTACCGAATTGCGCAGTTATTACCGGTCCGACCGCGCCACCCGCTCCCCGGCCCCCTCAGCCCCCACCCGCAGCCACTCCGCCTGCATCAGCTCCGCCAGCACCTGGTGGCTCGCAAACTCGCTGTACAGGTCCATGCTCGCCAGATACCGCCGCCACCCAATCGCCGACTCATTCGGCGATCGCCCCATCGCAAAACGCTTCAGGTCCAACTGCACCTGATGGTTCTTCCCATCCAGCAGGCACGACACCATCGCCAGCGGTGCATTCGGTGACCGCGCCGGCGCCGCCGCCGCGTCCGTCGTCGCCGTCGTCAGCGATCTCGAATCCACCGACCCCGCGGACCGAGGCATCATCGCCCCAGGCCTCGCGAACAGCCCGACCGACAGCCCAATCGACGGCGTGTACGGGTCGTACGACGTGATCGTCCCCACCAATATCGCGTCCGCCCCCAACGCCTCCGCCAGCTTCCGGGCATCCGCCGGCGATCCCAGCCCCTTCAGCCCCAGCGCCGTCATCGCCTGAAGCACCCGGTTCTGCGGGATCGTCCGCACGCCCCGGATCTCCTCCGCCGCCTTGATCAGCTTGTCCGTCACATCCTCAGGCTCAAACAGACTCACCCCAGACTCGTTCCGCAACGTCGCCACCGCCCAGAGGACCTCCCCCTGCGCAGTGTCGTACGGGGCAATCGTGTTGCGTGGAGCCTCGAACTCGGCCTTCGGAGCAGGCGAGCAGCCCAAGAGCAAACAGGCAGTCGTTGCGAAAACAAGGGCGCGGAGGTGCGTCATGCCCCCTCCCCTCGCAATCCGCGCTCCAGAATTCCGACGCTCAGGGCTCCGGCGTCTCATCCGCCGATTCTGCCTCCGCGTTCGTCAGCGTCGGCACGCTCTGCGCACTCGATGCCGCCGCAATTGCCTGCGTCACGTCCATCGACCACACGTTGTCCGCCCCTCCGCGGCTCGAAACATAGAACAGCCGGTTGTTCGGCCCAAACGTCGGCCGAAACGCCACCGCCTCATCAGACGTCAGCCGCACCAGGCCCTCCCCCTCCGCACTCACCATCCAAAGATCGCTCGCCGCCGGCCGCCCGTTGTCCTGCTCCGCGTCCGCCTTCGCGAACACAATCCACTGCCCATCCGGGCTCCACGTCGGATTAATCAGCGCAAGCTCAGTCTCCGCAGCAATCTGCGTCGCATTCCCCGCCGCGCCATTCGCGTAATCAATCGTCCAGATCGCGAACGCACGGCTGCCCCGCTCGCGCGCAAGCTGAAAGAGAATCTTGTCCCCACCCGTCTCGCCCGTCGCCGCCACCGGGCACCACTGCGGGAAAAGCCCGTAACCGATGAAGTTCGCCGTCTGCGGGTTCGACGCCGCCGACGTCCACATCTCCCACCTCGAGTTACCCGGATTCTGCCGCGAATACACCAACTGCGTCCCATCCGGCGACCACGACGGATTCAGCTCGTCCGCGGCATCGTCCGTCAGCTGAACCACCTTCCCGCCCGAGATCGGCATCAGGAAAATGTCCCAGTTCCCGTTCCGGTTGCTCGCAAACGCGATCCGCTTCCCGTCTGGGCTGATCGCCGGCATCGCGTCATCCGCAGGGTCCGTCGTGAGCTGGGTGATCACCTTTGCGCTGGTGCGCTTGATGTAGATGTCGGAAGTTGCGCGGTGCTGCGTGCTCGCAAACACCATCCACCGTCCGTCCCGCGAAACGCACGGGTCAAAGTCAGCGCCTTCCTCGGCGAACGTGACGCGCGAGGTGTTGGCGGTGGCGACCGGTGCTTCGGTCCACTCGGCCGCCTCCTCGGACTCCCCCACGGGCACTGCTTCCGCCGCGCCGTCGGTGGTGGGGGCGGGCTCGGCAGAGGCAACCGTCGAAGACGTCGTGGTCCCCGCGCAGCCCGCGAGAAGTGCGCAAATCGCGGCCAACGGGAACAGCACAGTGCGGGGGGTTGCGGGCATCGGGGAAACTCCCTTGCGGTATGAACAGCGGCACGTGGACGCGGAAACTGGGTGCGCTCGATCGCTCAACGTCGCCATCGGCCCGCGCCACGCGCGGGTTGAGGGGAGTCAGGCACGAAGCGTGTCAAATGTCCGACTCACGCGAGGAAATCGCGCGGGAGTTGCCCTTGCGAACCCACGGCCGGGCCTCGGCCCGGGGGTGCTGTGAGTGCAGCAAGTGGTCGAGGTAGTGGTCCAACTCGTCGTCGGAAAACGACCCCAAGTAGGCAAGATCAGTCGACGGATTGAGCTCCAGAATCTGGCTCAACGTGTGCGCTCGGGTCCGGGTCGGGGCTTGCGGTACGGGTGTCATGCGGTGTCCTTTCGATGAACTCAAAACGGATGAACCGCAACTGCCGCGCCGAAACCCCCCGCCCCCCCGGCAGTAACCTCCAGTGGCCGTCCGTGCCGTACCCCCGCCCCCTCCCCTTCCCATCGCTCAACGTCCAACGTCCACCGCCCATTGCCCATTCCCCATTCCCCATTCCCTT
>JBIKMF010000495.1:0-2718 GCA_044359425.1 Phycisphaerales bacterium | reverse complement strand
CACGATCGACAAGATTGACCGGGCGCTCAAGCGGGCTGAGAAGAAGCGTCGGTGAGCTTGCCGCGGCATTCATGTGACCGGACCGGCGCAGAAGGAATGTCGCGATGTGCCCTCGCATGAGCGGGGACCGCTCATGCAGACCCAGCGGCTGGAAAGCCGCTGCCACGCTGCTAGCCGAGTCTCTTTCGCAACACACGCAACAGTGTCTCCGGGTCCATGTAGTTTTCTGGCGGCCTGAAGTAGACCTCGTGGGGGTGGCCGGGTTCTTTGGGGGGGAGCGAGCGCACTGTTGCTTCTTTGGCCGTTTGTGAGCCGGCGGGTACGTTGGAGAGCTTGGCGACGACTGGAGCGGGGTTTTCGGTGAGGAAGACCACGTCTTTCTCGCGGACGGTGATGGTCTTGACGCCCAGCCCCATGGTCATGATGCGCAGTTCGCAGAGGTCGAAGAGGCGGTAGCTGGCGCGGGGCGGGTCGCCGTAGGCCGCTGTCAGGTCGGCGCGGACGGTCTTGAGTTGCTCGAGTGTGCCTGCCGCGGCGAGGCGGCGGTAGGCCTCCAGCCTGCGCTGCTCGCTGGGGATGTACGCGCGGGGGATGCTGGCGGAGAGGCCGATCTCGATGCTGGTGGCGCTGGAGGCCTGCACCTTTGGTTCGCTCTTGAGCTCGCGCACGGACTCTTCGAGGAGCCGGCAGTACATCTCGTAACCGACGGCCGCGATGTGGCCCGACTGCTCTGCGCCGAGGATGTTGCCCGCGCCGCGGATTTCGAGGTCGCGCATGGCGATCTTGAAGCCGGCGCCGAGCATCGAGTACTGCTCGATGGCCTTGAGTCGTTTCTGGGCGATCTCTTTCACTGTGCGGTCCAGGGGCAGGAGCATGTAGCAGTACGCGCGGTGCTTGCCGCGACCCACGCGCCCGCGGAGCTGGTGGAGTTCGGCGAGGCCGAAGCGGTCGGCGTCCTTGATGATCATCGTGTTCGCGCTGGGGATGTCGATGCCCGACTCGATGATGGTGGTGGAGACGAGGATGTCGGCCTCGCCCCGCACGAACTTCAGGATCACCTCTTCGAGCTCGTGGGATTCCATCTGCCCGTGGCCGACGACGATCCTTGCGCCCGGCGCGAGCCTGCGCACGTCGTCGGCGACGGACTTGATGTCGAGCACGCGGTTGTGCACGAAGAAGATCTGGCCGTCGCGTGCGAGCTCGCGGGAGATCGCCTGCGCGAGCCGCCGCTCGTTGTAGGGGATCACTTCCGTCACGATCGCGCGGCGATCCACCGGCGCGGTCGTGAGGCTCGAGATATCGCGGAGCCCCAGCATCGACATGTGCAGCGTGCGCGGGATGGGCGTTGCCGAGAGCGTGAGCACGTCGACCGTGAGCCGCAGGCGCAGCAGCGATTCTTTATGCTCGACGCCAAACCGCTGCTCCTCGTCCACGATCACCAGGCCCAGGTCCGCGAACTTGACGTCGTTGCTCAGCAGCCGGTGCGTGCCGATGAGGATGTCGACTTGTCCCTTGCGCACCGCCGCGAGGATCTCGTTGGCTTCGCGTGTGCTCTTGAAGCGGGAGAGGCTCTCGACCTTGAACGGGTAGCCCGCGAAGCGGGAGCGGAACGTGCGTTCGTGCTGATCGGCGAGCACCGTTGTCGGCACCAGCACGGCGACCTGCTTGCCGAACTCGACGGCCTTGAATGCCGCGCGGATCGCGAGTTCGGTCTTGCCGAATCCGACGTCGCCGCAGATGAGGCGGTCCATCGGGCGGGGGCCGGTCATGTCCTTCTTGATTTCCCCGAGGGCGGCGAGCTGGTCTTCGGTTTCGGTGTAGGGGAACTCGGCCTCGAACTCCTGCTGCCACGCGGTATCGGCGGGGTACGACACGCCGGGCATGTGCTCGCGTGCAGCGCGAACCCGGAGCATCTCGGCCGCGAGGTCCTTCACGCTTTCGGCGGTGCGGTCCTTCTGGTTTTTCCAGCGTTGACCGCCGAGCACGGAGAGCGGGGGCTTGCCGCTGAAACCACCGACGTATTTCTGGACGAGGTCGATCTGTGCGGCGGGGACGTGGAGCTTGGAGTTGCTCGCGAACTCGAGGGTGAGGAACTCTTCGGGCTCGGTGCTCGAGCCCGCTCCGGCGCGTTTCTTGACGGCGGAGGTTTGGCCCGGGAGGTCGCGGGGCGCGAGCATGGTGAGCCCGATGAACTTCGCGATGCCGTGGTCGGCGTGAACGACGTAGTCACCGACTTGGAAGTCGAGGAACGTGTCCATCGCGCGAGCGGAGCGGAGGTTTCCGCCGCGGCGCCGGACGGTGAATCGGTTCAGGAGTTCGTGGTACGGCACGAACGCGACATCTCCGTCGCCGGCTTCCCACAGGAACCCGCGACCGAGGTAGGTGTGCAGCGTGGTGATGCGAGCCCGCGCGGCTTCGTCGCTCTCCACGAGCAACTCGCCCAGCCGCTGCGATTCCCCTTCGGTCTGGCAGCAGACGACGACACGGTGATTCTCCGGTGGCGCGGCGAGCGCGACCAGTTCACCGATGGCCTCGCGGAGGTCCTTTGAGAACGCGGGCAGCGCGCCGACCGGCAAGTCGATCCGCGCGTCGGCGGAGCCTGCGCCGGCGGAGAACTGGTTGACCTCGGCCATCGCGTGGAAGCGGGTTTCCAGCAGTTTCAGCACGGCGGGCGGGCCGGAGATGCCGGTGGTATCCGTCGCGCGTTCGTAGTACCCG
>JBIKMF010000156.1:0-8901 GCA_044359425.1 Phycisphaerales bacterium | reverse complement strand
TGACGAACTCGAGGAAGTTCACGCTCTCGCCGCGCATCACGGCTTTGACGTCCGGCGAGTAGAGTTCGACCGACTCCACGGCGCGGTCCGAGCCCATGGTCTCGATGTCCACCTCTGTGAGGCGGTCGACCTCCTCGCCGAAGAACTCGAGGCGGACAGGCGTGCCGGGTGCCGCGGCTTTGGGGCCTGAGAGGCCTGAGGCTCCGCCGGGGGGGAAGATATCGACGATGCCGCCGCGGACGGCGAAGTCACCGGGCTCTTCGATGGTTTCGACGCGGGAGTAGCCGGCGTTGCCGAGCCAGTTGACGAGGGCGGACTGACCGACGCGATCGCCCTTGGCGATGATCCACGCGAGTTCGTCCATCCGCGCGGGCCGGGGCATGTGCTGCATCAAGGCCTGGAAGGGGCAGATGAGGACACCGGTGAAGGCGCCGTCGATCACGGCGCGGGCGACAGCCAGTCGTTCGGCGAGTTGATCGAGCGCGACGCCGGTTTCACCCGGGAGCACTTCCAGCGCGGGCAACCGCATCGCCGAGACGCCGGCACCGAGCAGTTCGTCGAGGGTTTCGTCGCCCTCGTCGATGTGGGCGACCACGAGCACGACGGGGCGTCCGGTGAGTTTCGCGACACAGCCGGCGGTGAGACCGGCGCTGGAGCCCCCCACTCCTGTTGCGACGCACCGCCGCTGCGCGTTCAGTGCGCGCGCGAGCTCAACCACAGCTGGCGTGGAGAGCATGGGGCCGAGCAGGTCAACCGCCTTCTTCACTCACCCTCAGGGTAGCTCGTCTCCGACGGTCACCATCGGGGCCAGCTTCGCGAGCGTCTTGGTCCCGACGCCCTTGACCGAATCGAGATCAACGACCGACTTGAACGGGCCGAAGCGTTCGCGGTGCCGCACGATCTCCGCGGCGAGCTTTGGGCCCACTTCGGGGAGCAACTCCAGCTCGGCGGCGCTGGCGGTGTTGATGTTGATCTTTCGTGCGATCGCGGCAGGGGCGGCGGGTTCGGGGGCGGGGGTCTGCTCGGGCTCGGCCGCCGGCTCGACCTGCGGCGCGAGTTCGGCCACGGGTTGCGGCGGCGCGGGCGTCTCCGCGTAGCGTTTCTCGATCGGCTTTGACGGCCGCTCGGGCGATGTGCGCCGGACCTCGGTGACTTCTCCCCTCGGCGCCTCGATCACGGCGGGCGTGGGCGAGCGCATCCACGAATACACGGCCCCGGCCCCTGCCAACATGCCTACCACTGCCGCGGCCACGTACTTTGCGCCGTTGCCCGGGGCTGCGGCCTTCTGCGTCCCTGCCTTCATGTGAGTATCCCCCTGCGGATCTCGTCCAAAACCTTGAAACGGATGAGAAGCCGATCCCCCCATCCCGCGCGGAGCTTACCGCGCCGTGATCAGTGCTGTCGGCGAGCGTCCCTCTCGGATGACCTGGCGGATCTGGGCGAGGCGGGCGAGCGCGGGCTTGGGCGAGCCGTTGGGCAGGAGCAGCCCGCCGAGAGGCATCTCGGGGGAGGGGCCCTGCGTGTCCGCGAGTTCCTGCCAGCAGACGCTCTGCACGTACGGCTTGGAGCAGAGGATCGTCATGACGTAGGTCAACCAGTCGGCCTGGTGGGACTCGCTCCACGGCATGCGCCAGTGGCCTGGCTCGTAGCAGTCCTCGGCATCGGCGCCGGCGCGCGGGCGGAACGGCACCATGGGCACGGGGCCGGAGGGTGCGCCGAGCGCGGTGATGTGGAGCGGTTTTTCCAGCGCGGCGTAGCGGTCGAGGAGCGCGGAGAGGGCCATGAGGTCGCGGGTCGCGGCGCCGGGACGGGCGTCGCCCATCTGCAGCCGCAGGCCGATGCCGTCGACGTGCAACTGGGCCTGCATGACGGCCTCGGCGTAGAGGTAGGGCGGGATAGAGCGGCGGTTGAAGGCGTGGTACTCGCCCCAGGGCTGATCGATTTCGAGGACGATCTTGCCGGCGGGGTGGAGCTTGCGGACGAGCAGCACGCACATGCGCGTGAGGTCCATGATCTGGTCGAAGCTGATCTTGATGTTCGTGTTGACGTGCAGCCCGCTGGCGATGACCCAGCGCTGGACGGTGCGGCGGTAGCGTGTGACGAGGGCCTGGACGTGCTCGAAGACGAGGTCGCGGAGGGTCTCGTAGTCGTTTTCCCAGATGTACAGCCAGTCGGGGATCGACGCGGCGCGGAAATCCACCAGCGGGCCGGCGACGACTGGCATCTTGGCGGTGCGGATTGCCCACTCGATCCAGCGGTCGGTGGCGTTGAACTGGTACTTGCCTTCGCCGGGCTCCATGTCGACCCAGCGCATCGGCATGGAGACGAAATCGCAGGCGGTCTGCACGGAGCGCTGGTGCACCTCGCTGAAGTTCGCGGGGTTGACCGCGACGCCGATCTGCGGCGGGCCCGACAGCACGACCTGGCCTGCGCCCGGGATCAGGATGGGCGAGCCCGCGGGGGGCACTTCGGGCGTGAGCCTCGCGAGGTGCGCCGATGCTTCCTGGTATCCCTTGCCCGAGAGCCGGGCTTTCAACTGCTTCTCGGCGTTTGCGAGCGCGAGGCCTTCGCCGGCGTTGATGGCGAGCGAGATGGCCTTGAGCGACTGGCGGTGGGCCTGGGCCGCGAAGCTTCCGACTTGGCCGTCGGTGCCTTCGCGCTGGGCGATGTTGGCGCCGGTGAAGGCCGAGCGGGCGGCCTCGAACTGGGTCATCACGGGATGGTCGGCGGGCAGATCAAACAGACCCCAGTCTTCCATCTTGTTGAGGAAGAGCATGATCCGATGGCGTGCGATCTCCATCGCGAGCAGGTACGGGGTTTCGCGCTGCTGGAGCAGGCACGACTGGATGGTGAGGACCCCCAACCCTGAGCCCTGCTGCCCGCCGCTGAGCGGGACGAGCGTCGGCATGACCTGGCCGTCGATCTCCGGCCACGCGACCTCGCACTGCATGACGAGCGCGGCGCTTTCGGGCTTGGGGACGGTGCAGCGCATCAGGCCGCCGTCGAAGGCGACAGCACCCTGGTACGGAATCTCGTCCGGGCCTACGAGATGCGCATGCCGCGGCGGAAAGTGCCGCGCATCCACGCCATCTGCTTCGAATACAACAAACGTCAGCATGCGTCCGCCATGGCTCCCGAGTGCAAATCCCAACCGAACGTCGAACCGACAGCGTAGCGGATTCCGGGCGGCTCGGCACGCCGGTTCTGGCTCAATCCTGGGCGGGCCGACCTCCCCAAACCCCGCGGCGGGACGTACCCTCCCCCCATGGCCACCCCCTCACCCGGACTTCTCAACTCCGACCTCGCACTCCCCGGCCTGCGGCGGGGCAAGGTACGCGACGTTTACGACCTGCCGGACAACCGGCTGCTGATCGTGGCGAGCGACCGAATTTCGGCCTTTGACGTGGTCATGCCGACCCCGATTGCGGGCAAGGGGCGGGTGCTGACGGAGTTGTCGACGTTCTGGCTGCGGTTTATCGAGGCCCACGGCATCTGCCGGACACACCTGATCAGCACGGCGGTCGAGGACCTGCCGCCGTCGACATTCCGTGCCGGGGGGAATACCCCAGACGATCTGCGGGGTCGGATCACGCTGGCCCGACGTGCGAAGGTCGTTCCGATCGAGTGCGTGGTTCGCGGGTATCTCGAGGGTTCGGGGTGGAAGGAGTACCAGGCGACCGGGGCGGTCTGCGGCGTGCCTCTTCCGAAGGGCCTGCGGCAGTGCGACAAGCTGCCCGAGCCGATCTTTACTCCGGCCACGAAGGAGGAGCTCGGCAAGCACGACGAGAACATCAGCTTCGACCGCGCGTGCGAGATTGTCGGGCGGGAGACGATGGAGTGGCTCAGGACGGCGAGTCTGCGGATTTACCTGGCTGCGGCGGAGCATGCTCGCTCGCGCGGGGTGATCATCGCGGATACGAAGTTCGAGTTCGGATGGGTGGATCTTCCGGGCGGGGGGCGCGAGTTGATCCTGGTGGACGAGGCGCTCACGCCCGATAGCAGTCGTTTTTGGCCCGCCGATTCGTACGAGCCTGGACACGCACAGAAGAGCTTCGACAAGCAGTACCTCCGCGAGTGGCTCGAGGCGCTGGTCGCCAAGGGGCAGTGGAACAAGCAGGCGCCGGGGCCGTCGCTGCCGGCGGATATCGTGGAAGCCACGCTCGCGAAGTATCGCGAGGCGGCGGCACGGCTGGGGCAGTGAGTCGCTGAGTTACTTCGTCTCGACGCTCGGCGTCGCCTGGCTGCGTTCCATCGCGATGCGGGCTCGCTCTGCGCGGCAGGCGTCGAGGTTCCGCGGCGGCACGAAGACCTGGTCGAACGAGCGTGCGAGTCCGGTGCTTCCGGCCTCGTCCATGATCTGGCGGTACTGCTCGGCGAGCGGGTCGTAGGCCCAGCACTTGAGGTCGTCGGGGGCGGCGGCGTAGACGCGTTCGGCGTCGTCGACGTCGAGGGTCAGGAGGAACTGGTAGAAGATGTTGCCGGCGAGGAGCTGGAAGTTTCGCTCGAACTGCTCCATGCGCATGGTCTCGCGGTTCACGATGTTTCCGCGGAGCTGTTCTTCCATGTAGAAACGGTGCGCGGAGGCGGCGTATTGGAACTGCGAGCGGAAGAGGTCGTCGTCGCCGGCGAGGAGGCCGGAGGCGTAGGCGGAGACGAGTGCGCCGGAGATCTGTGCCATCGCGACGTAGGGGGAGGTGAAGCGGTCGTTGAGTTCGCGCTGGACCCATTCGTCGAGGTTCAGGGCGGACTCTGAGATCCAACCCGGGTCGTTCACGTTTCGGCCCGGCATGGTGCGGAGCTTCGTGCGCCAACGCTCGGCGACTTCGCGTTCGCCGCGGCGGTAGTAGAAGCAGACGACGTCGCGCAGGAAGTTCTCGTAGCCGTTCAGGTAGGGGCGGAAGCCGCGGTCGGACTGGATGTCGGCCCAGGAGCGGTCCGCGAGTTCGTAGAGGATTTCGCCGTAGCTGTCGGCGAAGTGGACGTTGGGCATGCCCTGCCAGGTGGGGGGTGCCGCGGCACCGTCGGGGGCATCGATGCGTGTGCGGGTGGCGAGGAAGTCGAAGAAGAGCTCGCCGGAGCGGAAGAGTTCCTGAACGGCCTGGACGGTCATGCGGTCGGTGTTGATGAAGTCGTAGTCGCGTTTGTTTTTGGCATCGACGCGGGAGAGACCGCCCTCGACGCCCTTGACGGACCAGTAGACGGCGTGGGCCGAGGGGTGGCGCCAGTCCATGGGCCCGTACTTGCGGGTGAAGCGGACCATGTCGGAGGGGGACATGTGGTAGCGTTCGCGGAGCAGCTTTGAACGGACGTAGGAGAGCACGGCGGTCCAGGCTTCGGCGTAGGCGGGGTCTTCGACGAGTGCGCCGAGCGAGCGGAAGTAGTTGTCGGGATCGAACTCGGGGTCGGCTTCCCAGAGCTTGCGGCGCGTGGAGTTGCGGACTGCCTGAAAGATCTCGTAGCGGTCGAGGAACCCCATGGAGAGTTCGGTGATGTTGGCTTCGGCGGCGAGACGCTCGACCAGAACCTTGGCGGATGGGGTTTTGGTGTAGACCTCTTCGAGCGTACCGGGTGCATCGGCGAGGGGCTGGAGCCAGTTGGCGTAGGCGTCGATCGCGTAGATGCGGTCGCGCATCTTGGGGCCGTTCTTGGGGGGCGGTCCGAGGACGACGGTCCATTCCGCGGCGAGGCGGCGCTTGTAGTAGCCGTTGGCGTCGTCGGTGTAGCCGGCAACCTTGTGGCTGAAGATCCAGGAGAGCTCCTTGTGGAGCAGCATGTCGTTGGGGTTGGCGGGGATGCCCTTGTCGCGGAGGATGCGGATTCCCTGGTTGACCCAGTCCCACCGCTCGGAGTTGGTCTGCGTGGCGACGGAGATGTTGTACGCGAGGTTCCAGGCGTGGAAGACCCAGACGCGGGGGAACCGGGGCTGGAGGCGGGTGATCGCGCTGGCGAGTTCGATGGCCTCGTGGAACTTGCCTGCTTCCTTCATGTCGTTGGCGCGGATCCAGAGCATGTTGACGAAGAGCCCGCGGAACGCGCCCATCGCGATGCCCGCGGAGACCTCCCACGACGCGGATTCTTCCACCTGGTCGGTCGCGCCCAGGCGTGCACGCCCCGCGATGGTGGTCATCTGGACCGACAGCACCGCGGAGATTCCGAGGAAGAGCGCGGCCGCAAGACCGCCGAAAAGCTGAACCCGTGTTTCTCTGGTCATCGCTTTCCTTCTACTGACCGGAGTAGGTCGCCAGTTCGCGCCGCTTGAACACAATCACCGCCCCGACATACAGCATCACCGTCATCAGCGCCAGAACGGTTACGCCCTGAATCGCTTCCCGCCACGACAAGAGCAGCCCGCCCACGAGTCTGGGCACCGGCTTCAGGTTGCCGTAGACCTGGAAGAGGGTCGCGATGGCATCGGCCACGTGGGCGATGGCCGTGGGGATGAGCATCATCTTGCCTGCGTCGTCTTCGGTCTGGTACACCTCGAGTGCAGAGGTCAGGAAGCCCGATCCCTCGGCTGCGAGGAACGCCGTGAAGGCGACCATGCAGGCCACGGGGAACGAGAGGCCCGTCGACGCGCAAACGGCGAGCATCGCGAGGAACGCGAGCTTGACCCAGAGGACGAACATGACGCGCATGTAGTTCGCGCGGTATCCGCCCACCGAGTAGGTCACCTCGAGGCCGTCCTTGGAGAAGGTGAGCGTCTCGGGGTTCATGCGCCCCCGGATGATGTCGGCGTTCTGCACGCGGAACTCGAGGACGCCGTTCTCGTCCACGACGGTGGGCAGCAGTTCCAGCGTGTGGAACTGCGCGAGGCCGACGGACTGCACGAACGGGAGGTTGTTGGGGAACTGCAGCGTGAGGTGGTAGAGCTGATCGGGCATGTTGGTGCCCGCGTCGATCTTGAACCTCAGGATGATCGGCCGGTTCTCGCGTTTGGCGTCCTTCAGCCCCTCGAAGCGGTAGATGCGGTCACCGCCCGGCGCAATCGAGCGGTACGCGATCCCCACGGAGCGCCGCAGGTCCTCGGACAGCTTCGCGCGGATATCTGCTTCCTGCTGGAACCGAGCCTCACTGGTCGAGTCATCGAACTGCTTGAGGTACTCGACCTCCTGCTGGACCCGCTGGTCGAGGTTGAGCTTGAACTGCTCTTCGTCGACTTCGGGCTCGGACACGGGCACCGTGAGTCGGGCCGTGAGCACCTGCATCTCGAGTACCTTGCGGTCGTCGGTGAGCCCGTCCCCCTCCTGCGCGACGTACGCGGAGCGTTCGCCCAGCGCGGGCTGGTCCCGCAGGTATTCGGTGAACATGAAGATCGCCGTGCCGCAGACCATCATCAGGACGGCCGCCAGCCCGACCACGCCCAGCCACTTGCCGAGCAGGTACTTCGCGTGCGACACCGGCTTTGTGATCGTCTGCCAGAGCACCTTGTCGCGCTGCTCGAAGCAGACGCTCGCCGTGGCAAACGTCAGCACCAGAATCGCCACCAGCCAGAACGAACCCCCCACGCTGTACTGAAGGAAGGTCTGCACCCGGTACCGCAGCGGCTGCCCCGCGTCCAGCATCGTCGGCAGCGCGGCGAGGCCGAAGATCAGCAGCACGATGAAGATCAGCCCGACCTTCATCCGCACCGCTTCCGCCACCGTGTTCCGCGCGATCGCGAAGACCGCGTGCGGCGCGCCCAGCGCCAAGTTCAAGACCCGCAGCAGCGCGAAGAACGCGAGCGTCAGCACCACCAGCCCGCCGGCGAACACGGCCATCGTCCGTGTCCCCGGGAAGATCGCCAGCGGCACCACCAGCACCGCGCCCGCCAGCAGCAGTCCGAGATACGTCAGCCCAAGCCCCACCCAGATCACCGCGAGCGCCAGCCCCACTGCCGCGGCAACCGCCGTCGCCACCCCGCCCCACTCCTTGCGGGCCGAGAGCACGTCCGCGAGGATCCGCTCCGTCGCCTCAGCGTTGGTCTTCATCACCCCGCGCAGACGCCCCTCCGGCGTGTCCTGATCTTCCCCCACCACGCCCGCATCCGCCTCCGTCACCGCTCCCGGCCTCGCTCCGCCATCCGCGGCAGTCGCGTCCGCCTCGGTGCCTGTGCCGGGCTCCACGAGGCCGCTGCCGTCGGTCGGGGCCATCCCCTCCGGGGGCATGTTCATCTTGACCGCGTAACCGATGACCGCGATAAGCCCGAGCGCAACGACCACGCAGCTCGCCGCGATCTTGAAGAAGCGGCTCTGCTGGATGTGGTTCAACCGAAGGAGGCGTTCTGCGAGCGTCACGCCTTCTTCTCCCCGCCCGCGTCGGGCTTCTCGATCAGCGAACCGATCACCGAGAGGTCAACACCCTGCGTCGGCAAGGGCTTGGCCGGCTCGGCCGGAGCCTGCGCCTCGGGGCCGCGGGCAGCGCTCGCGTTCAGCAGGTCGCCGATGACGTCCGCGTCGGGGCCCGTGGGCTTGGCCGGCACGACCGCTTCCGCGGCCTGCACTGCGCGGGGTTCCTCTCGCGACGCGTTGACCAGGCCCGCGATCAGCTGATCCCCGGCCTCCGCACCCTTCAGGAACGACGCCGTCTCACCGCCCGCGGTCGCGCCGGAGGTCGCCACCTGCTCGGCCTTGGCCCGCTCGACGATCTCGAGGAAGAGTTCTTCCAGCGACTGCCGGGGCTTGGTCACGCGCCGGACCGACTTCTCGCCGCCGGAGTGCGACCGCACCACGCGGTCGATCTCCGCGAGCGTGCCCTCGTCGAGCACGTCCGTCTCGATCGACGTGCGATCGTGCGACACCAGGAGGTCGTCGCAGGTGCCCTCGGCCCGCTTCGTGCCGCCGTAGAGGATCACCAGCCGGTCGACGCAGTCTTCCACGTCCGCGAGCAAGTGGCTGGAGAGCAGCACCGTCTTGCCGCGCTTGC
>JBIKMF010000452.1:0-3132 GCA_044359425.1 Phycisphaerales bacterium | reverse complement strand
GTTTCTCGGCCGAAGCGATGACGCAGCTGGTGGCGTACCCCTACCCGGGCAACGTGCGTGAGCTCTCGAATGTGGTGGAGCGTGCCGCGGTCCTGGCCAAGCGGCCCACGATCACGGTCGAGGACCTCCCCCCCCACCTGACCGGCACCCCGACCCGGCCCGAGGCACCGAAGACCCCGGAGCCCGCGGATGCCGCCTGGGTTCCGATGCCCCTGGAACAGGCGCTGCTGGAGCCGGAACGGCGGATTATCGTGCGGGCGCTGGACGCGAACGGGTGGAATCGGCAGAAGACGGCGGACCAACTGGGGATCAACCGGGCGACGCTGTATAAGAAGATGCGTTCCCACGGTCTGCTGGAGGACCGGCGGTTGGCGGGTTGATGGCGGGAGAGATTGCCCCGGGGGCGGGAGCGGCGTACATTTCTTCCCCGCTCGGAGAGACAACCGGGCGGAATCGGGCGAGTGCCGGAGTGGCCAATCGGGGCAGACTGTAAATCTGCTGGTTAACACCTTCGGGGGTTCGAATCCCTCCTCGCCCATTCAAGACCTTCGCCGGGTGGCGTTGGCGTGAACTTTGGACCCCGCGTTTGCGGGGTCCGTTCGTTTTTGGAGGACGGGGGAGGGCGGCTTAGCGGGAGAGCAGGGCGCGGACCCGTTCACCGAGTGTGAACTGGGTGAGGTCCTTGAGTTCGCCGGAGTCGAGGAACATACCGCCGCAGACGGTGCACTGCTCGAACTCGATGTGGGACTGCTGGCGATCGACCATCGTGATCATCAAGGCCTTGTCGCGCGGGCAGTAGCGGAGCATCTGCACACCCGCGCCGTCGCGTTTGCCGCCGGTGTCCGTTTTGGCGAGTTTGGAGGCACCCTGTTTCATGCCTTCCTCGAGCTCTTTGTAATCGAGCCAGACACCACCGCAGTCGCCGCAGCGATCGAGGGTTATCGTGCCGGCTTTGACCTTCGTCATCTGGGCGTGGCAATGAGGGCATGCCAGGTCGAAGGCGGCGTCGTGGTTGCTCAACAAAGGCTTCATAGGACTCTCCCGTGCTCGTGGTTGTATCGGTTTGTTACCGCCCTGGGGTGTAGGACTTGTCCGGGTGGGGCGGGGCTTTGGGAACATCGACGGGTTCGGCCGCGATCTTCTGCTTGAGGTAGTCGAGGGCAGCCTCGAGCTGACCGTCGCGACCTTCGAAGGTCTGCTTGGGAGTGTTATCGATCACGATGTCCGGGTCGACGCCGTGCCCCTCGATGAGCCAGATGCCGTCGGGGCCGTAGACGCCGATCTCGGAAGCCGTGGCGATACCTCCGTCGACGAGGAAGTTGCTCGATGAGAGCCAGACTTCGCCGCCCCAGGTGCGAGTGCCGATGACCTTGCCGATACCCAGGCGCTTGATGCCTTCGGCGAAGGCTTCGCCATCGGAGGCTGTCCGTTCGTCGCAGAGGACGACGACGTGGCCGCGGAAGGCGTACTGCATGTTCCAGTAGGGCTCGCCGACGCGGGGCTGCCAGTAGAACCAGGACTTGCGGAGGAGTCTGGAGAGGATCCAGCTGTCGATGTTGCCGCCGCGGTTGTGGCGGACGTCGATGATGAGGCCCTTGCGGTTGAAGACGGGGTAGAAGCCCCGGGTGAACTCGGCCATGTTCTCCGAGCCCATCGCGCGGAGGTGGACGTACCCGACGTCGGGGTTGGCGGCCTCGACTCGCATGCGGCGGGTGTGCTGCCACTCGTGGTAGCGGAGGTCGGCTTCGTCGTCGGCGGAAATCGGGGTGACGATGGCCTCGCGTTCGGGGGAGCCGTCCTGGGGCTTGATGGAGATCAGCACCTGGCGACCGATCTGGTTGCGGAGGATCACGGAGGGGTCGGGTACGGAGAGCGCGGGACGGTTGTTGATAGTGGTGATGACATCACCGACCTTGGCATCAACGCCGGGCTTGGCGAGCGGGGACGCGCGGCCGGGCTCGTCGGGATCGGTGATGTAGATCCGCTCGATGCGGAACCCGCCGGCCAACTCGTCGCGAACGAGCACGCCTCCGAGCATTCCGGGGCGGATGTTGTCGTCGCCGGAGCGGAGGTCGCCCCCGCGAACGAAGTGATGCAGAGCGGAGAGTTCGCCGACCATCTGCGAGATGAGGTCGCTGAGTTCGGCGCGGGTGGCGACGCGATCGACGAGGGGCTCGTAGCGAACGAGCATCGCCTTCCAGTCCACGCCGTGCATGCCACGGTCGTAGAAGTAGTCGCGCATGAGACGCCAAGATTCCCGGAACATCTGACGCCACTCTTCGCGGGGCGTGAGGGAGAACGCCCAAGCCGAGAGATCAATCTTGGCCTTGTCAAGACTGGCGGGGGCGGATGCGCCGGCATCGATGATGAACATGCTGTCGCGCTTGCGGGCGAGGAGGGTCTTGCCGTCCGCCGCGAGTTCGTAGGTCCCGCAGTCGGGCACGAGGGTCTTGACTTCGGGGTCCTTGCCGGTGATCTCGAGCACGGAGATCTCTGATTTGCCGGACTTGCGTGAGACCCAGAAGAGTCGCTTCTCGGTGACGCTAAGGGACTCGTAGTTGCCGGGGGCGACAGGGACTTCGAAGAGCCGGGCGGCAAGGCCTTCGGCGATGATCTCGGTCGCGGGTTTCTTGGGAGCGTCCGCGGGCTTCTCGTCCTTCGCGTCGCTCGCCGGCTTTTTCTCGTCCTTGTCGTCCTTCTTGTCCTTCTCGGAGACCTGAAGTTCATCCTTCGGGGTGAAGGGGAAACGAAGGCCGGGGCGGAGGGCAAGGGCGTAGAGCTTGGAACGGTTGCTGAAGTATGGCTCGGGGGCGAGAGGTCCCCAGGGAGAACTCACCTCGGAGTCGAGGTGGCGATCGGAGATGAAGTAGAGCCAGTTTCCATCCGGCGAGAAGGCGGGGGAGCCGCTCATGTACCGGTCGGTGGTGGCGTTGAGCGAGGTGCCCGTCGATGTGTCGTAGAGCTTGATGTACGCGTTGAGGTTGTCGGCGTGGTTGACATACGCGATCCAGCGGCTGTCCGCGGACCACACGACGCCGGACATGTTCTCGTACGGGTTGAAGTCGATCTTCTTCTGCTCCTTCGTCTCGACGTTGAGCAGCCAGAGTTCCTGGTCCTTGTCGTGGTGGGCGA
>JBIKMF010000451.1:0-3135 GCA_044359425.1 Phycisphaerales bacterium | reverse complement strand
CGGTCGAGGTGACCGGGAGCGGAGTTGATTGGTGCGGGCTGAAAAAAGTTGTCCATACACCATTACCCCCCCGCGGACGCTTCTGTGCGCGCGCACGCGTCTCCTCGGTAGAGCGGGAGGTGGGAATGGGAAGGCGGAAATGGAGAGAATGGGGCTGGTTATGAGGTGGTTGTGGTGGGGTGGGGCGGGGGTGAAGAAAAGTTGCGGCGCGCACAAAGATGTCTCGTGGGACGCGGCATTAGGCATTAGGCATTAGGCATTAGTGAAGAGGAAGAGGGGCGGCAGGCTTGAGGTTGGAGCGGGGAGTCCTCTGCCCCTCGCGGGGCAGGAAGAGGAACCCGTGCTCTTTCTACGGGTTGCGCTGCGCCCGCGAGGACGCGGGCTGCGCTGCACCCATAGCTACATCCCGCGGCCCCGTTGGGGCCGGAAGAGGGGGCGTGGGGGATTGGGTGGAGGGGCGCGTTTGGGCACTCGGGTTGTGTTCGGACATTGGGGAAGACCTTTGTCTTGGAGGGTTCATGGTGCCCACAGCCGCGGGGATCCGGTGCCGGGGAGCGGGCTCGGCGCAGAAGAGCGGGGAGACTTGAGCCTTGAGCGTGGATTTGCGTTGGAGGGTCGCGAGCGAGAGTCCCGGCGTTTCCTTGTTTCAAACCGGTCCGAGCGCGGACGCCGTCTGGACGAAAACAGCTCTTGGCGGGTGCCGACCCGTCCGAGGCCCTATCTTTTCCCCTCCCGGACCGGCTTGAGCCGAAGTACTCCGGGGGGCTTTGCGCTGGACTGACGGAGGCACGCTTGAGGAATCGCATCCACGGAACGGTGAGTCTCGCTCTGGTTCTCTTCTTCGTCAGCGGCACGACGCTCGCGCAGGAAAAATCAAAGCCAAATCCTGACCAGCCGAGGAACGAAAAGGAAAAGGCCACCGAGGACGCGGTGAAGTCCCTGATCGGAACCAGCGGTGCGGGGCAGCGGCCCCCCGCGGGCAAGCGCACCAGCGATGACTCCGCCGCCAAACGGGCCGGCATCAGTACGTCCGTTCCGGTGGCGCGCCCGGTCACCCTCCCCGGGGTCCAGAACAACGCTTCGGGCCAGCCTGAACCTCAGGATGGCAACCGCCCAGAACTGAACACGCCCAACGGCATTCCCGGCGTGAACAATCTGACCCCAGGCTCCGGCGTTGGCGGCGAAGTTCCCGAGGACATTTCGACCGATGACCCGGACTTCATCACCCTCTCTGCGTTCTCCGATCCTGTCGACCTGACCGCGTTGGTCGAACTCGTCGCGAAGACACTCGACATCAACATCACCATCAAGGGCGAACTGACGGGGACGGTCGTCTTCAACGCCCCGGTGAAGATCCGCAAGACCAAGCTCAAGGACCTCCTCGACGCCTTGCTCGAGCAGCACGGTTACACCCTCACCTTCGACCCCGACTCCACGTTCTACTCCGTCGTTCCTTCCGGTGAGGTCACCATGCTCGCTGGCGACGAGCGTCCCACCCAGCGCGTCTTCACCACGCCCAACATCCGCCCCAGCGCGCTCAAGATGGCCATCGAAGGCCAGCTGGGCATCGCCCCGGCCGGCGCGGGCGGCGGCGCACAGCGGCAGATCGCCTACATCGACGAGTTGGGGATGATCGTCGCCACTGACACTCCGCGCCGCCTCGCCTCCCTCGCCCGCATGCTGGACGCGTTCCAAGCTGAGTTCAACAAGGCCGAGTTCATCCGCCTTCCCCTCAGCAACGTCAGCGCTCCCGTCGCTCGCGAGCGGGCCCTTCAGCTCATCGGGGAATCTTCTCAGCGCACCAGCGGTTTCGGCCAGGACCCCAACATGCAGCAGGGCATTCCCGGTGGCCGCGTCGGTGGTTCCTTGGACAACCTCGGCGATCGCCTCACCATCGACCCGCAGGGCAACGCCCTCATCTTCCGCGGCCTTCCCGCCGAGATCGAACAGGTCCAGAAGCTCGTCCACGTGATCGATGTTCGCAACTCGCTCAAGCCCTTCCAGTACTTTGTTGGTTCCGCCGCGCAGCAAGTCGCCGACCTCGCCCGCCAGCAGGGCCTCGGTGAAGTCACCACCATCGCCGCGCAGAACAACTCCAACCCGTACATGCAGCAGTACAACTTCAACCAGCCTGGTCAGCAGAACCAGTTCCGGCAGCAGTACAGCGTCGGTGGCCCGGTCATGGTCGTCGACGAGACTCGCGGCACGATTGTGTACTACGGCACGGAAGAGCAGCACTCGATCCTCAAAGAACTGATCATCACCCTCAACATCCAGTCCGAGAAGGTCGTGATCAAGGCCTACAAGCTTCGCTACAACAAGGCCGAAGACGTCGCCAACGTTATCATGGGCCTCATCAACAACCAAACGCCTCGCGGTGAGGGCGGCCTCCTCCCCGACGGCTCCGCCCAGCCCATGGCCTTCTTCAACGGCGGCTTCCAGGACCCCAGCCTGCTCAATGGGCGCAATCAGACGAACTACACCCAGCCCGCGGGGGAAGGCGAGGACGAGGATCTGATGCTCGACCGCAGTTCCTTCGTGATCGCCGACGAAAAGAATAACCAGGTCCTCGTCAAGGCCCAGGCCGGCCAGCAGGACGACTTCAAGAAGCTCATCGCCAAGCTCGACCTCCGCCGTCCCCAGGTGTACGTCGAGGCCAAGATCGTCGCCGTTACCGCCGACGACCGCCTCCGCCTCGCCTTCGAGAACCAGCTCATCAACGCCAACGGCACCGGCGGCGTTCTCAACACCAACTTCGGCCTCGGCAGCTTCGCCAGCGGAGCGACTCAGCCCCTCCTCCAGCAGAAGACCGTTTCCGCTTCGCTCTCTGGCTTCACCGCCGCCGTCATCCGCAGCGACCAGGTGCCGATCGTGATGCGGGCCCTCGCCAACGAGACCGACAGCCGCATCGTCGCTTCGCCTCAGCTCCTCGTGGACGACAACGAAGAGGCCGAAGTCACCAGCGTTGATTCCCAGCCCGTGCCCACCCGCATCGTCCGCGACGGCGGCAGCGACAGCGGCAACGACGTGGTCACCTCCGACCGCGAAGTCGAGGCCGGTACCACGCTCAAGGTCACACCCCAGATCAGCGACGGCGGCTCCCTCAAGCTCAAGTACGAGATCGAACTCTCCAGC
>JBIKMF010000100.1:0-11659 GCA_044359425.1 Phycisphaerales bacterium | reverse complement strand
CGTAGACGAGGGCGTCCTCGGTCCCGGGGAAGAACGTGATCTTGGCCTTGTGCGCGTCCGGCGGGATCGGAACGTCGATCATCCCTTCTCCGTCCGACGTGCCGTCCTTCAAGATGCCGTCGATGTCAATCGAAAACGGTGCGTTGGCCACCGGCTCGTGCTGGTCCGCCTCGGCAGGCCGCTCTGGTTCTTCGTAGACCGACTCATCTGTCGAAGACCCCGCGCCCGCCGGTGCGGTCTCCTCGGGTGGCTTAGGCCGGGTGAACTTCACGCGCAGCCGGGCGGGCACTCCCTTGCGGCGGAACCGGTGACGTTCCTCGGTACCGCCGGATTCCTCCCCGGCCTCGAGCGCTGGGATGAAAAGGGTGTCGCCCTCCAGCAGCGTGTTGGGATCCTTCCGCAACTCGCGGAGCTCACTGTTCTGCGCGTGGTTCCACAGGGTCTCCGAGAAGAAGCCCCTCTGCTTCGCGATGCTCTCAATGCAATCGCCCCGCCCGATCGTGTAGCTTTCTCCCGACGGCATATGGCGCTCCCCGAGCCCTGGATTTCCCCCGATCGGTCGTTCCCCGCAGATTCCGCGGGCTCCGCATGGCATCGTACCACACCCAGAGCGACCGCGACGTGCGCCGCCAGTTCGCTCAACGTGTGCCCGTCGGGCTCGCTTCGACTCAACGCGAACCCGGTGCCCCGGCTCCGGCGAGAATCGCAAAGACTGCCATGCGCACGTACACACCGGCGGTAACTTGCTTCAGAATCACGCTCCGCGGGCCGTCGGCCACCGCCGCGTCGAGCTCAATCCCCCGATTGATCGGCCCCGGGTGCATCACGACGGCGCCGGGCTTCATGCGGGCTTCTCGTTCGGCGGTAAGCGCGTAGAACTCACGGAACTCGCGCACCGAGGCGATGGCCCCGCTGCGCGCTCCTTGGCCCGCGGCCGGAGGAGGCGCACCATCCGCGTGACGCTCGAACTGGATGCGGAGCATCATCACCGCGTCCATGTCGGGGAGGATGCCATCGAGACTAGGGGCCACTTCCGCTCCGATGCCGCCGGGAACGAGCCCGGGCGGTCCAACCGCGATGACCTTCGCCCCAAGACCTGACATCGCGGCGATGGACGACCGTGCCACGCGCGAACTCGCCAGATCACCCACGATGGCGACTTTCAGCCCGGAGAGATCAAACCCGTCCAGACGGCCCTTCGCCTCGGCGAGCGCGTAGGCGTCAAGGAGACCTTGTGTGGGGTGCTCGTGCTTGCCGTCGCCGGCGTTGATCACCGGGCACATGGCGCCCTGCGCCAGCATCGCGGCAGCGCCGGACTGCTTCGCACGAACGCACAGCGCCGCGATCCCCATAGCTTCGACGTTGCGGGCGGTGTCGATGAGCGTTTCGCCCTTGTTCACGCTCGACGAGGCCCCGGCCAGGTCGATCACCTGAGCCCCGAGCCGGTATGCCGCGGCAGAGAAGCTGTTCCGGGTGCGGGTGGAGTCCTCAAAGAAGAGGTTCGCGACGGTGCGGCCTTCGAGGGGCCGATCGGTGCGGCGGGCGTGGGCGAAGTCCCGGGCCGTGGCGAGGAACTCGCGGAGGCGCTGGGGCGGCATGCCGTACAGCCCGAGAAGGTGCGGGAGGTCCATTCCTGTTCGCGTTGTGGTCGGCGTGGGCATGGGAAAGGATGGTACCGCGGCCGGAGCGGCTTGCGTGGGACATCCCATGTGTTAGTCTATTGGTCGGAGCGAGCAACCGGTCCGGCCGTCCGTGCGGATGGTGAGGGACGGGGCGTTCGCCCCATGGGTCAGGGGCGCCGTGGCGCCCGCGAGCAGATTGTTCGAGAGGAGCATCACGATGCGAGTCGTCACCGGACTGTTGGGCCTTGCTGCGCTGGCGGGAGTCGCGTCGGCGCAGGTCGAATCCTTCAACCCGCAGCATGTGCCGCTGTCGATCGACTCGATCCCGATCGTGAACATGCCGGTGATCATCCGGCCATCGCTCGGCGGCGGGAGCCCGAACCCCTACGGCGACCGGGACAACTGCCCGGTTGTGCAGGCCCACACCAACGCAAGCTTTGACGGCGGGACGTACGTGGCGCAGGGCGGCTTTGCAGAGGGCGAGATCGCCGCGGCAAGCTACACGCTCCCCGCGAACATGTTCCCGCTGAAGATCACGCTCATGGAGTGCATCTTCGCACAGCAGAACGCGGTCGTGAGCACGACGACGCAGTGGTCCGTGCTCATCTGGGAGGGCAATCCCCAGACCGGGACGCTCATCGCGGAGTTCAACTCGGACGGCACGATTCTCCCGCACGTTGAGATGGGACCTGGAACGCGCGGCACAAACGTGCAGGCCTCGGTTGATCCGAACGATCCGGATCAGTTGTTCATCTACAACCCGAACAATCTCCCGAACCAGACGTTCACGGTGGGCTATCGCATCGATGTGCACAACGAACAGACGGCCAACCCCTGTTTCACGGCCCCTCCGGCGACGCGCAACGCGTTCCCGGTCACGGACAACACGACGATCGGTTGCGGCACCGGGTACGGCGCACTCAACCGCCCGAACGACAACTGGCTCTTCGCGGTGAACTGCGGCCCGAACGGGTGCCCGCCCAATGGCGGCTGGACGCGATTCTCCAACCTGCAGGTCGACCAGAGCTTCCTGGGCATCTGCCTCACCGGGTGCCGCCCGCGCGGGGACTGGGTCATCCGCGTGACCGTTGATCCCGTCAACTGCCCACCTCCCACCGGAGCTTGCTGCTTCGGGACTTTCGGGTGCGCCGTGCTCGCACAGACCGACTGCCAGAACGCCGGCGGTTCGTGGCGCGGCGGGGGTACTACCTGCGGCGCTCAGACGAACGGCCAGTGGTCCGGTTGCGTCACACCTCCCAACCAGGCCCCCACCGCCGATGCCGGCCCCGATCAGACCGTGACGGATAGCGACGGCAGCGGCACGGAGACCATCGTCGTCGACGGCTCGGGCAGCACCGACCCTGACGGAATCATCCAGACCTATCGCTGGACCGAGGGCGCAACGCTTCTGCAGGAAGGCCCGGCCTTCCTGTCGGTTCCGCTGCCCGTCGGTGTGCACACGCTGACCCTGACGGCCATCGATGACGATGGTGCGTCGGACACCGACACGGTCGTCGTGACGGTCCTTCCGGGCGGTCCCCAGTGCCCGTGGAGCGGCGACGGCTGCTTCGCCGACTACAACAACGACGGTGGCATCGATGGCGATGACGTCATCGGATTCTTCAGCGACTGGGACTCCAGCGCGGCGTGCGCGGACGTCGATCAGTCGGGCGGCATCGACGGCGACGATGTGATCTCGTTCTTCGCGCAGTGGGACGCGAGCGGCTGCTGAGCACGGCAAGCCACGTCAGTTTCAACCCGAACCCCCGCCCTCAGAGGCGGGGGTTTTTCTTGACGAGAACGGCTCCGCGCACGCCGCCGTAAGCCGCTCCGAAACCCGAGTCGAGTGAAACCCGTTTCATGTTGCACGCTCGCAGAGAATCGTTATGCTCGCACCTTGGCGCTCGATGAAGTTCGCCCGCCCGCGACATCACACAGGGGTCCACACATGAACGCTCGTGCTCTGCTCGCTGCATCCCTCCTCTTCGCCGCACCCGCGGTCGCTCAGCAGCAACTGCACTTCACGTACATGTGGCACCTCGAGCAGCCGATCTACTGGCCGGGCCAGCAGACGTTTGGCGCCGACCGCTACGAGCGCGCGTGGGAGACCATTCAACGCCTCGACGCGGGCGGAGCCCATCCGCAGGACAACCTCCGCGCGATCTTCGGGCTCGACGACCGTGTCGCCGTCTACCAGTACCGCGTGAGGGACTCCATCGATGCATTCGACGCGGCACCGGAGGCGGGGGCCCAGGTCAGCTACTCGGGTGGACTGATCGAGAACATCATGAGCCTCGGCGGCGCGTCACAACTCGGGTACTCACCGACGTGGTACAACTCGGTTCGCACGGCCCGATCGTGGAACACCGCCGCCGCGGGGATCAACAAACCCCGCCTCGACGTCGTGCTGTTCTCGTTTCACCACGCGCTCCTGCCGCTCTTGGACGACTCCACCGTGCGGAAGGAGATTCAGCTGTACAAACGGATCTACGGCGACGCGTGGGGCACTGGCGCGCCGATGTCCGGCGGTCTCTTTCCATCGGAAATGGCATTCAGCGAGCGACTCATCCCGATTCTCGCCTCCGAGGGCGTGCGATGGACGTTCGTGAGTTCGGAGAAGATCAGCCGCGCATGCGCGAACTTCCCGGTGGTCTACGGATCGGGCGGGATCAACTGCGATCCACCGAATGCCGCGGACAAGACCAACCCCGCGCAGGCGTACTACCACCGCGTCGCGATCTCGCGCGGGTGCGCCCCGGCGGAGGCTGCCCCGTACGCGTTCACGCCACACCGCGCAAGGTACATCGATCCCGCCACCGGTTCGGCAAGCGAGATCATCGTGGTGCCTTGTTCGCAGTCGCTCGGATGGAAGGACGGCTACGCGCCGCTCGGACTCGGCGACTTCAACGCACTTCAGGCGTACAACGACCCCGCGCGCCCGATGCTCGTGGTGCTCTCGCACGACGGCGACAACGCGTGGGGCGGCGGATTCTCCTACTACCTCGAGGCCACGCCGAACTTGGTGTCGCAGGCCCGTGCCGCGGGATATGTGCCGACCGTGGTCGAGAAGTACCTTGCGGATCACCCCGTGCCGGCGAACGACTACGCACACGTCGAACAGGGCGCGTGGGTGAACGCGGACGGCGACTTCGGCTCGCCCCAGATGCTCAACTGGAACTGGCCCCCGGTCAACGCCTCCGGGCAGATCGATATCGAGAACGGCTGGGCCGAGGACATCCGCAACTGGGCCGTGATCACCGCGGCACAGAACTACGTGGACACGGCGGAACAGATCTCCGGCCCGACGCGGATCGAGAAGATCCTCTATCCCGACAGTTCCACGACGAACACCGAGCGCGCGTGGCACTACTTCCTCGCGGGACTCAACTCCGGTTTCATGTACTACGGAACAGCCCTCGACATGGAAGTGAAGCCGACCGTGGCGTGCAACAGGGCGATCGCGCTGACGCAGCCCGTGATTGGAAACGCCGCTCTGGACACCACGCCTCCATCGCTCTGGACCACGCAGCGCCACCCGTGGAACCCAGGCTCAACGAACTTCGGCCCGCAGTACGGGTATCAGCAGCGCCAGGACGCGGGTGATTTCACGGTGTGGAGCTTCGTCCACGACGTGAGCGGTCCGGTCAATGCAACGCTCAAGTACCGCATCGACGCCGACGGCGCGAACTCCTCCACGAACATCCACAACGAGACGTACGCCGGCGGTGCGGACGTCGGAACGTGGATCTCCGTGCCCATGACGCGAAGGACGTTCCCCGCCGGAAACGTTCACAACGACCCCGGCATCAACTTCTATGTCATGCCCACCGCGATCGCGGACCAGGTGTCCGCGCGCATCGTCGGGGTTCGTGATGCGCTCGTTGATTACTACATCGAGGCGAGCGATTCCCGGGGCAACGTGCGGCGCGGGGAGATCCAACACGTGTACGTGGGTTCTGGTTCGCCCGGCGGGGGTGGTGGCGCGGTGGTTACGCTCACTCCAGCGGCGCCCGCCGCGGGTCAGAACGTGAGCATCACGTACAACCCCGCCGGCCGTGTGCTCGCGGGAGCGTCGCAGGTGAGGCTGCACGTTGGGTTCAACAACTGGACGACCGTGATCAATCCTGATCCGACGATGACGCTGTCGTCGGGCGTGTGGACCACCACCATCGCGATCCCCCCCACTGCTACCCAACTGGACTTCGTGTTCAACAACGGCGCAGGAGTCTGGGACAACAACTCAGGGCAGGACTGGCACGTCCCGGTGACCGGGGGCGGGCCCGTCGATCAATGGGAGCTGGATGGGACCCGTGATACCGACGCGGTGCTCATCGCGCAAAACGGCGGCATGAATCTCTGGGCGGGCCTGAAGGGCGACATCCTGTACGTCGCCACAAACGACGCGGGTGAAGGCAACGACCACTTCGTCTTCGTCGCGGGCCAACCCGGGGCGCTCGTGTCCTCGCCATGGGCAAAGGCGGGGCGGGTCGCGGCATGGAGTTGCTTCCTCGCCGACGAAACTTCGAACGATTACGAGGGCTGGTTTGACACGACGGCCTCTCCGCTTGCCACGACCGGACCGAACGGCGGCGTTCTCGAAGGAACGATCGACCTTCGTGCCGAGCTCGGGACGCTTCCGGAGTCGATCGGGCTTGCGGTGGGCGTGTTCTCGAATCCCGATGGTGGCGGGCTGGTAACCGGGGCGCAGGTCCCGGCACCGGTCACGGCGAACGGTGAGATCGAGGCGGCGGAGTACGCGATCGTGCGACTCTGCGACATCGGCGGCCCGGCGTGCTGTCCCGCGGACTACAACGATGACGGCGGCGTCGATGGCGACGACGTCATCGAGTTCTTCGCGGACTGGGACGCGGGCCTGTCGCGCGCGGACTACAGCGGCGACGACGCGGTAGACGGCGACGACGTGATCGAGTTCTTCGCGGACTGGGATACGGGCTGCTAGCGCACGACAACGCCGCACGCGAGGCGTGCGGCGAGTGTCTTCGTGATGCAACCCGGCTCAGTTGGCCGTGTACTGCCCGCGGGAGATCTTCTTGAAGATCTTCCGGTTCTTGATGAGCGTCTGGTTCACGATGGTGCGGAAGTTCGCGGCGAAGGTCTTGTAGCCAGCCTTCTGCACCGCGGCAGCGACCTGGGTCACACCCATGGTCTTGCCGGTGAGCACCTTCTTCAGAGACTCGACAAGGGGCATGTCGTTCTGGGGACGGACTCGGGTGCGACCCGCGCTCCCGGTCTCCCGCAGACGCTGCTCGACTTCCGCCAGCCTGGAACGCAGATTGTCCCGCGTCTTCAAGAGCGCGTTGATGCTCTTGCGGCGGCGCTTCAGCTCGGCCTCGATGTCTCTGGTGGTGAGACCACCGAGACTCGTTCCCTCGCTCGAACGTGCCTTCTTCGCCATTTCAAACTCCTTCTACGCCTTCCCGGGGACGGTTTGCCGCCCCGGAGAGACGCTCTCGTGTGAGAGACGATAGCGCGAGAAGGGGGAGAATGGAAGCAGCCAGATCGAAAGTAGGGGTTAACGAGGGGGTACACCCATCCTCGTCAGAAGGCCGTCGAAGTGCTCCAGTCCGTAGAACTCCACAATCAACTTACCTTTCTTCCCAGTGCGATCGGTCTCGATACTAACCTTCGTTCCGAGGTGATCCGCGATCCGTCGCTCGATATCCCGAGCGACCGCGCTCCTCGCCTCTTCCTTGTTTTTGAGGGTCTGCGGCTGCTCGGTCTGGTTGACGCGATCACGAACCTCACTTTCGATCCGCCGAACGCTCCAGTCCCACATCGCACATTGTTTGGCAAGTTCCAGCCGCTGGGGCCCCGACGGGAGTCCCAGCAAGGCCCGCCCGTGACCCGCGCTGATCTGCCCCATGCTGATCATGTCCGCGATCTCGGGCTCGATCTCCGTCAGCCGGATAAGGTGCGCAACACTGGCCCTGTCCAGGCTCACCCGCTCCGCCACCTGCAACTGGGTCAATCCGAACTTCTCCACGAGGGACCGAAGGGCCCACGCCCGCTCCATCGGGTTCAGATCCTCACGTTGCACGTTCTCCACAAGCGCCCATTCCGCCGCCACGTCGTCGGTGAGCTCGCGCACCGTCGCAGGTATCGTCTGCAGACCAGCAAGCACCGCCGCCCGCCACCGCCGCTCCCCCACCACCAACTCGAACCCCCCCCGCTGCTCCCGAACCACGATCGGCTGCATCACGCCCGACCGCTTGATCGACTCCGAAAGCCGCGCGATCGCGGCATCGTCCATCACCCGTCGGGGCTGGTAGGGGCTGGGCACGATCTTGCCGACAGGAACTTGGCGAATCTGGGGCCCGCTGGGTGCCACAGGCGGGGCCTCAACCGGTGCCGCCGCCGCGGGAACTTCAACTTGAACCGGATTGGAAAGTCCGATAAGACCGCCGAGACCCTTGCCCAATCGCTTGTTGTTCTGCATATGCAAGCCCTTTCCACTGGTTGGCGTGTGTTTGGGTAGCATAGTATCATGCTCATCGGAATGCAACTCTCTTCCACCGCCCGCACCATATTTTGACTGGATCGCCCATGGGAAAGCACGACGGCACCATCGAGTTCATCGCACGAGTTGTCTGGCGTAGCGGCAACTCCGTCCTAGTCTGCCGGAATCTCAAGCACGGCCACTGCTACCTCCCGGGAGGTCATGTCGAGTTCGGAGAGTCGGTCGTCGAGGCTGCGGCACGGGAACTTATGGAGGAGGCTGGAATCGCTCCCGTCCTTCGCCCCCCCACTCACACCTTCGAATCCACCTTCACCCAGAACGGCAAACGCCGGCATGAGGTGGTGGGAGTGTGTCACGTGGCATGGAGGGATGGGGTGCCGCCACCAGCGATCACCAGCCTCGAATCCAAAATCGCCTTCGAATGGATCCCCATCGCCGACCTCGCGCACGCCGGCTTCGTGCCCGACGTCCAACGACTCTGGCTGCTCACGGACACAGGATCACAAGGGTGGACATCGACGAAGGAGCCGTGAGGCTCAGTTGGCGCCGTCGTCGGTCGCCACCGGCACGACGGCAGCGGGGGGGATCGACACCACCACGCTCGACCCAACATCCGGTACCTGCAGCGGGTTCATCACCGACGCCCGCAACTCCGCACCCCCCACCGTTCGCAACACAAGCTGCGCCGTGTCACCGAGGAAGATGGAGTGTGTCACGTGGCATGGGGTGGAGTTGGGGCCGCCGACTCCGACCACAATCGCCTCGGGACGAATCGACACTTCGAACGAGCCGCTCGGAATCGCATGGTCGCACCGCAACACACCTGCCGCGGTCTCGACTGATCCCGCACCCCCACCCTTCGCCGCCAGCAGATTTGTCTCCCCCAAGAACTCTGCGACGAACCGGGTCTTCGGCGCCTGGTACAACTCCCTCGGCGTGCCAACCCCCACCACCCGCCCCGCCCGCATGACGGCGATCCGATCCGCCATGCTCAACGCTTCCTTCTGATCGTGGGTCACGTAGATCGCCGTCATCCCCAGTCGCTTGCACACACGCCGGATCTCGAGCCGGAGTTCCAGCCGCAGCTTCGCGTCGAGGTTCGACAGGGGCTCATCCAGCAACAGAACATCCGGCCCGATCACGATGGCACGTGCCAACGCCACGCGCTGCTGCTGACCGCCCGAAAGCTGCACCGGCTTCCGAACTGCATACTGCCCCATCTGCACAACCTCGAGCGCATCCCGGATCCGATCCTCCCGCTCCTTCCCCGAGACCTTCCTGACATCCAGCCCGAACCCCACGTTCTCCGCCACCGTCATGTGAGGCCACAACGCGTACGACTGGAACACCATCCCCGTGTTCCGCCGGTTCGGCTCGAGGTATGTTACGTCGTTTGTTTGTGTCCCCCTACAAAATACAATCTTTCCCCCCGTCGGCTCCACAAACCCCGCGATCATCCTGAGCAGCGTCGTCTTCCCACACCCCGACGGCCCCAGCAAGAAGAACAGCTCCCCAGGCTCGATCTCCAGCTTCACCCGGTCCACCGCCGTCACCGCCCCCACCGAGCCCTGGGCGGGGTAGGACTTTGTTAACCCAGTAATCTGGATCCGCGTGCGGGCTTGCGTTCCAGCCGGGGTCGGTGTCGCGATGCTGCTCGTCATACCCCCAATGTAGCAACCAACCTCACCGTACGATCCACCCATGCGACGCCCCGCCGACCAACTCCGCGACCTCCGCAAGTGGCGAACCTCGCAACCCCCCGACCTCAGCATCGCGCCAGAAATCACCCACCTCACCGCCGGCCTCAAACAAGAATCCGCCGCCGCCGCGGAAGTGGGGGGGCTCCTCGCCACTCTCCTCCCCGCCACACTCGCCGGTCACGTCTCCGTCCGCTCCTTCGACCGCTCCACCCTCGTCATCGCCTGCTCCCACGCCGCCCACCGCTACACCCTCGACTCCTGGCTCCGCTCCGGAGGTCTCGCCGCCCTCCGCAAAGCCGTGAAAGCCACCATCAAGACCGTCCGCACAACCTGAAATGCCCACCACACCTCCGACGCAACCACCCGCGAACCTCTCCGACTCCGAGAACGCGCTCGCCCTCCTCCGCCACTACCTCCGCGACACCGACGAATCCTGCCCCAGTTGCAACTACGCGCTCCGTGGTCTCGCCACCGACCGCTGCCCCGAGTGCAACCAGCAGATCACCCTCCACGTCAAACTCGTCGAACCCCGACTCGCCGCGTTCATCGCCACCATGATCGCCCTCGCCTCCGGCTTCGGGTTCTCCTCGCTCCTGCTCCTCTACTTCGTCATCGCCATGCTCAGACGAAACGGCGGCCTCCCCGACATCGCATTCCCCGTCATCGTCGGAACCGGCACGCTCTTCAACGCCGCACTTATCTGGTGGCTCCTCCGCAAACGCGGAGCCTTCTGCCGCGCCTCCACACCCACCCGCTGGTCCCTCTTCGCCGCCGCCACACTCGCCACACTCACCCTGCTTCTCGTCTTCACCTTCAACATCCGCTAGTACGTCCGCGACTTCAAGATCTCCCCAAACTCCCGCGCAAACAACCACAAACTCCGCACGTACAACCACACCGCCCACACCGGCCCCAACGCAAACACCGCAAATCCCAGCGTGCTCCACAGCGGAATCGTCCACAACTGACGCGTGCACCGCTTGTGCAACGCCGCGCTCGGAATCGCCGCCGCCAACGACCGCAGATACACCAGCCCCACCCAGAATCGCACAAACCGCAACACCAGAAACACCCCACGCAACACCAGCGCAGTGATCAGCGCCCCAGTCCACTGCGTGTTCGGTCCAAACTGCAGATTCCCCGCCATCGCCGCCCAGTCCGTCCGCCCCACCGCCGGCACAAACACCACCACCGTCTGCGCCACACACCACACCGCCCCCGCCACAAGCAACGCCCGCAGCAGCCTCCTCGACACCATGTCCCGCCGCCCCGCCATCGCCTCGTTCGGCGCCGACAACATCCACCATCCCCACAACCCCACAATCGTCCCAAGCAAGTCCAACACCGTCCCCACCCGCATCGCCGCGCCCACCGACAGCGGAATCACTCCCTCCGTCGCGAGCGACAACAACACCGGAAAGCTCGCAAACCACACCACATCCAGCAACACGCTCCCCGCGCTCACCCACGCCCCCGTCCGAAGCGTCCCCAGATACTCCGCACTCGCCGCACGCAGCCCGCTCCCCCGAATCGACTCCGCAATCGGCGTCCGACACTCCGGACACACGCCCTCCGCGCTCAGCCCCGCCAACCCATACCCACACGCCACGCACACCGCATCCGCCGGCACCGGCAGTGGGGGGGTCGCCTCCTGTTCACTCGCTCGCTCTTCCACGCAGCCACACTCCCATCACCCAATCCACCACGCCACATCCTTCGGAAAACCCCCGCCCCGCTTCGCTCACCCCGCTCCCATCCTACTCTCTTCTCGTGCCCTTGCTACAAGCCAACAAACTCCGCAAGTCCTTCGCCGACCGCCTCGTCGTCGATGATGTCTCCTTCACCGTCGAACGCGCCGA
>JBIKMF010000450.1:0-3146 GCA_044359425.1 Phycisphaerales bacterium | reverse complement strand
AGCAGGAACAGCGTCGCGCCCCCGCCCAGAATCACCGCCGCGCCCGCCATCGCCGCGTCCGTGATGCTCTCCATCAGCGAGTCCTCGCTCAGCGGCCGATCAATGAAGCTGATCACCAGCGTCGCGAGCACCACGCCGCCCCCCGAGATCACGCTCGTCCGAACCAGACTCCCGCGGTCGCGGATCTCCTTCAGCGACCACACCACGCACGCGATCCCCGTCACCATCACCACCAGCGTCCCAACGTCCGCCCGGATCGCCACGCACACCAGCACCCCGTGCAGCAACCCATACGCCAGCGCCGCCCGCCGGTCGTACGCGATCGTCATCAACAGACTCACCAGCACCGTCGGCACCGTCGCCGACACCGCGATGAACTCCGGCCGACGCGCCGAGAACAAACACGCCCCCGCCAACGCCACCAGCAGCACCGCCGCGATCCCCGCCATCCGCGACGCACGCGCCCACGCACGCTGACAGAAGAGCGCCGTGTACCCGCCAAGCCCGCACGTAATCCCCACCGACAACGCCGCCACCCCGAACCACTCCAGCCACAGCTGCCACGCCGCGCGGCTGCGGCGATGCTCGCTCATCTCCTGCGAGTACAGATCCGCCTGCGCCTGCGTCAGCTTCTCCCCCCGCTGAAAGATCACCTGCCCCGCCGGGCTCACCGCGATCACCGGCTCCACCGCGTCCGCCGCATTCTGCTGGTCCTGCGCCGTCAACGCCGCGTCGTACGTGAACAGCGGCTTCGCGTCCGCCGTCAGCCGCGCAACCACCATCGCCCGCAAAACCCCCGTGAACCCCGCCAGCCGCGCGCTGTCGTTCGCCGCGTCCGACAGCATCTTCTCGTCGTCCACGTTCACGAGGTCCCGCCGAAACACCTGCGACGACTGCCCGTCCACCACCAGCTTCACGTTCGGGCTCGACCCCTCCTGCCCCTGCAACTGCCACGTCTGCTTGTCCAGCCACGGCTGACGCGCCAGCGTGCTCCGCAACGCCGATACCTTCTGCACCCACGCGCTCACCGGCGCCCCATCGCTCTGCTCCGCCCGCAACGCCTCCAGCCCCTCCGGCGTCACCGCGAACAGCAGCCGCACCGTCTCCGGCAACTCGCCCAGCGTCGCCGCACCCGCCGCCTGCCGCGGCAGATTCTCGATCGAACTCGCAATCGAATCCAGCAACGCGATGTCCGCCACAAACACCCGCGGGGTCGCCTGCCTCGCCTGCTCCCGCGCCTGGCTCGTCTGCGCCCCATCCAGCGACGTCACCTTCACCCGCACCAGCCGCGTCTCGTCCATCACCCGCGACACCGCCACCAGCGGCTGCTGCCTCGTGATCTCCACCGTCAACGCCGCCAATGCCGCGAACACAATCGCCACGATCAACCCCGCCCCCAGCCGCGGCGTCGCCAGCACATCCACCACCCGCGCGCGCAGCCCGCTATCCCCGAGCAACGCCTCCGCCAAGTCCGGGCGGCGAGAACGCACGCTCCTGACAAGCGATTCGATCCGAGACGGGCGTGACGGTTCTCTTGACATCCGTGGGGGCTTTGCTCCGAGTGAGCATTATCTCATCGGTCCGACCCCCGCGTCGGGTTTTGTGTTATCGGGCCCGTTTGGTCTTTGTGGGGGCTGGCTCCTCCCCATACGCCTCGATCACCCGCTGCACCAGGTCGTGCCGCACCACGTCCGTCTTGTCCAAACCCACCATCGCCACCCCGGGTGTCCGCCTCAACACATGGGCCGCGTCGATCAACCCGCAGTCCGCCGGGTTCTCAAGGTCGATCTGCGTCACATCCCCCGTCACCACCATCTTCCCGCCGTGCCCCAGCCGCGTCAGGAACATCTTCATCTGCCCCTTCGTCGCGTTCTGGGCCTCGTCCAGGATGATCACCGCGTTGTTGAGCGTCCGCCCACGCATGAACGCCAGCGGAACCACCTCCACCACGTCGTTCTCCATGAACCGCCGGATCGTCGGGAAGTCCATCATGTCGTGAAGCGCATCAAACAGCGGCCGCAAGTACGGATTCACCTTGTCCCGAAGGTCCCCGGGCAAAAACCCAAGCCGCTCCCCCGCCTCCACCGCCGGCCTCGCCAGCACGATCTTCTTCACCCGCCCCTCCTTGAGCAGGTGCACCGCAGCGGCAACCGCCAAATACGTCTTCCCCGTCCCCGCCGGGCCGATCGCGAAGACCAGGTCATGGTCCCGGATCGCCTCCAGATACCGCTGCTGGTTCGCCGTCTTGGGCTTCACCGGCCGCCCCGCCGCGTACACGTTGAGCCGCCCGTCCCACTCCCGCAAATCCGGGGGTGGCGAGGACTCCGCGTCGATCGGGTCGCCCCCGCGCCGTCCGGCCGCGCAATCCCCGATGATGTTCAGCACGTCCTGTCGCGAGGGCGCACGCCCCTCGGCCGCGGCCTCGACCAGTTGGTCCAGCACCGCCCGCGCGAGCGCGACCGGGGCACGGTCCCCCCGCAGGGTGATCACCGACTGCCGCGCCGTCACGCCGACGCCAACGGCCTCGCGCAGGATCTTGAGATTGCGTTCGGCTGGGCCGAGGACCGCAACGCGGTCGGTGCCGACGGGGAGTTTGATGAAGGCTTCCAAGGTGAGGTGGGGTTCCTGGGGTGCGAGGGGGAAAGGACCTTGAAAGGTTAGGGTGGGAGCGAGTGGGGGAGTGTTGGTACTCTTGGGGTCTATGCAACTGCTGAACATCGCCGTGCCGGTTGTCCTCTCCCTCGCGTCGGTCGCCCTCGCCGGGCCTCGCGAGGACGTCGAGGCCCTCCTGGGCTCGATGGAGTCCGCCGTGCTCGCCGGCGACGCCACGCGCTACATGTCCCTCGTCGACCCCGCCAACGCCTTCTTCGTGCAGGAGCAGAGCGAGTGGGCCAAGGACCTCGCCGCCAACACGCCCGAGGTCTTCGACCTCGTGATCGGCGGCGAAGCCCCCGAAGACGCAACCATGGCCGGCTCCGACGCCGAGCCCCTCTGGAACGACTCCCACGCCGTCACGCCCATCACGATGGTCTGGAAGCTCAAGGATGAACCCGAGCAGCGCGTGAAGTTCCCCGCCGCGTTCCACAAGCGCGACGGCCGCTGGACCTACGCCGGCGAACACCTCGAGGAACTGGTGAAGGACGGCT
>JBIKMF010000099.1:0-11750 GCA_044359425.1 Phycisphaerales bacterium | reverse complement strand
GGCAAGGCCCGCATCGTATTCGCGCCGGCCGTCGTTGCCGGGTTTCACCAGCGGCACGAGCAGTCCATTTCCAAAGCGGGAGCCTTCTCGCGCATCCCCGCGCCCCTCGAACGGGAGATGATCCGGCGGGCTGTGAAGTACAAGCGGCTCCTGGGGATGTCGCTCAATGCGGCCGCGCTGCGGATCGCCCAGCGGTTCAGCCGGAGCCACGAGGCGGTGCGTCAGTTGCTGAAGCGGCACGACTCGAAGCTGAAGCGGGCGAAGAGCGCGGCGCATTCGCGGTTGATCATGCGGGGTCCGAGCGCGGTTCCGCTGGCGCCGCCGGATCCGATCTTTGACGAGACGAGTCCGCTGAACGCACGCCGGCGCGCGGTGGCGTTTCGGGCGTGGCGGATGGGGGTGAGTGTCGCGACGATCTCGCGGAAGTTCCGGCGTTCGCGAGCGTCGGTGCGTCGGGCGATTAATCTGTCGCGGGCGGAGCGGCTCTGGCCGTTGCTGGTGGGGGAGTCGCTCATTGGTCCGATGTTGCCGACGTTTGAGCTGAAGGATGCGCAGGAGGTGTTGCTCTCTCCGGTGCCGGTGAAGACCGGGCTCGGCGGCGGTGCGCCGCGTGATCTGCTGGCGTTTATCGATTCGGCGCGCTCGCGTCAGCCCCCGATTGCGCACGAGGAGCGGACGCGGATCGTGGCGTTTCAGTTCATCCGCTTCCGGGCCCGCAAGCTGATCGAGTCGCTCAGTCGTTCGCACCCGCAGGCGGGCGCGGTGGACCACGCGGAGACGCTGCTGCGATGGGCGGCGCGGCTGAAGGTCGAGCTGATGCGGCCGCATCTGCGCCTGATGCTCGAGACCATCGAACTGCGGCTGGGTCGGCCCGCGGTGGAGATTCCGTCGGCGCTGCTGATCGATCTGCTGCGGCGGAGCATCGACACGATGGGGCGCGTTGTGGATACGTACGAGCCTGCACGGGCTGGTCGTCTGGCGGCGCCGATGGGTTTGGCGGTCGACAAGCTGGTTTCGACGTGGGGGCGGCAGCATTCGGTGGGGGTGTATGCGCCGCCGTCGAAGCGGGCGGTGCCGCGGATTCCGCCGGGGGTTGTGTTTCCGGATTGGACGCTGGCGGTTGCGCCGTGGCAGAAGTGGCTGGAGCCTGATCATCGGATCCGGGCGTTGATCGAGGCGCGGGCGCTTCCGGTGAAGCTCGCGGACACGCTTGGGGCGCGGTTTGGGTTGCTGGGCGGCCCGCCGCTCACGCTGGCGGATCTTGCGCTGCGTGTGCGGGTGTCGCCGATTCGACTGGCGATCCTGGAGCATGAGATGCTTGCGCAGGCGCTCGCGACGAGTCGTGGCAAGGGATGCGGCGTTCAGGCTCGCGTGCGGGTGTGAGTGGTGCCACCGTCCAATCCACGTGGATCTTTCACCGCGGTGCGCTCGGCGACAGCGTGCTGTTGTGGCCGCTGATGCGTGCGTTGGTGCGTCGGCGTGGCGCGGTGACTCTGGTTTCGGATCTTTCGAAGGCGAAGCTGGCGGAGCAGGCGCTGGGGGTTCGGGCGGTGAGCGCGGAGCATCGGCGGTTTTCTGATTTGTGGCTGACGGGCGCGGCGGAGGAACCGGGGCGCATCCTGCCGGTGGGCGGCGTGGCGCGGGTCATCTCGTTCCTCAGCGTGCAGGGGAAGGACAAGACGTGGAGCGCGAACGTGCAGCGGATGTTCCCCGGGGCGAAGGTCGAACTCATCGACCGGCACCTGACGCGGGAGCTTGCGCTGGAGCTCGCGCGGCGGGAGGGAGTTGATCACGACCCTGCGCCGGTGCGTGCTGCGCAGGGCTCGCCGCTCGTGGTGCATCTGGGCGCGGGGTCATCGGCCAAGCGGTGGCCGCTGTATCACTGGGCGGCGCTGATCGAGCGGCTGCGTGGGGAGCATCCGGGGGCGAACGTACGGGTGCTCGCGGGGGAGGTTGAAGCGGAGCAGTACACGCGGGAGCAGACCGCGTTGTTTGACCGGCTGGGCGGCGAGTTTCTGAGCGATCTTCCGCAACTGCGGGAGGCGCTGGCGTCGGCGTGCGGGGTGGTGGTTGCGGACAGTGGGCCTGCGCATCTGGCGGCGCAGTTGGGCGTGCCGGTGCTTGCTCTGTTTGGTCCGACGGTTCCGGCGCTGTGGGCGCCGATCGGGCCGCGGGTGCAGGTGATTGCGCCGGCGACGCCTTCGGCGATGGACTGGCTTGATGTGGATCGGGTGTGGGCGGACCTGGTGCCGATGTTGCCCCGGTAGCGTCAGGCCGTTTCGCAGAGTGCGCGCCAGACGTCCTCGACAACGCGGGACATGTTCTCGTTGGCGCGGCTGGTTGCGGCGGCGATGTGGGGGGTGAGGTGCGCGTTGGGCAGGCCGAGCAGCGGGTAGTCGGGGCCGAAGGGCTCGGGGCTGTGGACGTCGAGGAGGGCCGCGGCGTTGGGGTGTTGTGCGAGGAAAGCGGCGAGGGCGTGGGCGTTGACCATGACGCCTCGGCTGGTGTTGATGAGGATGACGTCGGGCTTGAGGGCGTTGCAGAAGGCGTCGTTGACGATGCCGTGGTTGGCGGGGCGGGGGTCGGTGTGGAGGGAGAGGACGTCGGCGGTGGCAAGGAGTTCGTCGCGGGAGACGGGGTTTGCGCCCCATCGGCGGTCGGAGGGGATGTCGAGAAGGTCGTGGTAGATGACGCGGGCGCCCATGGCGGCGGCGATTCGGGCGACGCGTGAGCCGATGCGGCCGAGGCCGAGGATGCCGAAGGTGAGTTCGTCGATCTGGCGGGGTGCGTGCATGGAGGCACGGAGTTTCTTCCATGCGGGGAGATCGACGGGTTGGAGGAGTCGGGCGCGGGGGCGGGTGTGGGAGAGGAGGAGGGTGAAGACGAACTGGGCGACGGCGTCGGAGTTGGCGTCTGGAGTGTGGACGACGCGGATGGAGCGGGCGGCGCAGGCCGGGAGGTCGATGTTGTCGAGACCGACGCCGGCGCGGCCGACGACGCGGAGGTTGGGCGCCTGGGCGAGGAGCGCGGCGTCGACCTTGGCGTAGGTGCGGACGATGAGTGCGTGGGCCTGGGCGAGGAGGGAGGGGAAGCGGGGGTCGGAGGGGGAGCAGGCGTGGAGGTCGCAGTGTTGGGCGAGCCATGCTGCGGAGGCGGGGGAGAGTTCTTCGGCCTGGATGACGAGGGGTCGGTTCACGGGGGATGGTACGGAGATGGGGTGGGGATGAAATGAAACGAACACGGCGGGGGCCGTGTTCGTTGGCGGGAGCGGGGGGTTGGAGGGGGAGTGGAGGGGGGAGTTAGGCGGCGCGGCGGAGGTGCCAGCGTTCGGGGCGGACGTTGGACTGGTTGGTGGGGAGCTCGGTCCAGTCTTCTGCGTTGGGGAGGGAGATTTCGGCGGGGCAGGTCTTGCGGTAGCCGAGGAGGCGGACGACTTCGAGGACGTCGGTCCAGGCGGGGAAGGTAACGGTGTTGGCGCGTTTGAAGGCTTCGATGGCCATGAGGAACATGAACTGTTCCTTGTTGAGTTGGCCTTCTTCGGCGCAGCGGGAGTAGTCGCTGAGTCGGCGGCCTGGGCCGCGGCGGCGGTCGAGGCCTGTGCCTTCGGGTTCACCTGCGCGACGGTCGGAGCGGCGGCGATCACCCGTCGGGGGGGTTCGATCGGCGAAGAGGTCGGAGGTATCGAAGGGCTGTGGGTTGTTATTCGAACGTTGAGGGCCGGTCATGTCCGTGGGCTCCATCTGGGGCCCTCGAACTCAGCCCGCCTGGGGAGATCCCGGCGAGGGAGGGGCCTCAATAGTCATCGTCGTCGTCATCGTCATCGGCATCGGCCTCGCCCTCTTCGAGCTCGGTCTCGTCATCATCCTCGAGGAAGTCTTCGTCGTCCTCCTCAAAGGTCTCCTCTTCGGAAAACTCGTCATCGTCGCCAAAGACGTCCTCGTCGTCGTCGAGCTCCTCATCGTCTTCGTCGTACATGAGGGGCTCGGCGACCAGAGGCTGGCCGGCGCCGAACCGAGGCGAGAATGAGTCGCAAACGCGGAGAGTGTCAAGTTCGTCGAGCAGTTGCGTCGTCATGTTCCACCTACCCACTTCGAGCATCGATCGTCGCGGGTCCACTCACCCGCGTGTCTCTTGGTTCTATACGCGTCCCGCTCGCGCGTCTTTCCGTCTGCCTTGGGGCTCCGGTTCCGGCGGGTTGCCATTTTCGGGCAACGGGACCCGGGTGTTGTTCCCGCAAGTGGCGGTACAGTACGACCTGCAGCGGCCGTGTCAAACGGTCCTGTTGGTACTTTGTCGAACCGGGGGGGTCGGGAGGGGCGGGCGGGTTTGCAGTGCGGGGGTCGATCGTCTACCCTCCGCTGCTGAAGGTCTGTCGGTCTGACCGCACTTTCATACCACATGAATACTCCCGCAAACCCATCCAAACCTGCTACCCCCCCTGACGAGATCGGCTTCGAGCCGGTCGCACTGGTTGCCGCGGTCGTGTTTCCCGGCGCGGGGCATGCGGCCCGCGGGGAGGTGAAGCGGGGGGTGGCGGCGGCGGCGGGGGTGCTCGGGCTGTTTGTGGGGGGCATGCTGGTGGGGGGGATCGACGTCGTCGACAGCAAAGAGGACAAGTTCTGGTTCATCGGGCAGGCACTGGTCGGTCCCATCGCCTTTGGAGTTGACTACTACCACCAGAATGAGCTGAAGGTTGTGGACACGAAGGCGGGGCGGCAGATTCGGCGCACGGCGTACCCGACGGAGGGGCGCGACCCGGGGACGGGGAAGGCGGTTGCGGGGGGGAAGCCTCCGAACACCAAGTCGGTGTCGAAGATCAATGAGCTGGGGATGCTGTCGTGCTGCCTTGCGGGGATGCTGAACCTGATCGTGGTGATTGACGCGGGGTGGCCGACGCGGCGGAAGGCGGGTGGGGCGTGATGACGATGCTCGCCTACCGGCCGTTTCTCGATCCGCTGCCGCTGGACGCGTACTGGTACCTGCTGCTCATCCCGATCGCGATCGGGATTTCGCTGGCGTACAAGGCGGTTCGGGTTCGGGACATGAAGGACTATCCGCGGCAGGTGCTGGTGCTGTCGATTCAGATCGTGGTGTCGATGGTTGCCCTCGGCGTGGGGGCGTACCTGGTCGTGCAGCACGTGCTGCCGGTGATTACTCCCCGCTAGCGCCGCTGGGGATGCCCAACCTGTATGGCTGACGCTCATCCATCGCCGGCTCAGTGGCAGATCTGGATCGAGACCGGCGGGACGTTTACGGATTGTCTTGCGCGGTCGCCGGGCGGGGAGCTGCGTCACACCAAGGTGTTGAGTTCGGGGCGGGTGCGCGCGGTGGTGGTGCGCGCGGCGGAGGGGCGGCTGGTGGTCCGCGGGGGTGCGGAAGAGGCGGCGGGGTTGCTGGCGGGATGCCGGGTGTGCGCGTTGGGTGAGGAGTGCGGGGGACTGGCGGTTCTTGAGGACCGTGCGCATGCGGAGGGGTTGGAGTTGGTGGTGGAGGCGGGCACGGGGTTGTGGCCGCTGGCGGGGCATGCGGTTGAGATTTGTTTTGGTGAGGATGCGCCGATTGTGGCGGCGCGGCTGGTGACGGGGACTCCCCGGCTGTCGCAGTTGCCGCCGGCGGAGTTGCGGTTGGCGACGACGCGAGGGACCAATGCCCTGCTGACGGGTCGGGGTGCGCGGGTGGCGTTGTTTACGACGCGGGGGTTTGCGGATCTGTTGCGGATTGGGGATCAATCGAGGCCGGACATCTTTGCGGTGGGGATCCGTCGGCCGGAGCCGCTGTTTCACCGTGTCGTGGAGGTTGCGGGGCGGCTGGACTTCATCGGGGTGGAAGTGGAGCCGCTGGAGCTGGGGGCGGTGGCGGAGCGTGCGCGGGCGTTGGTGGCGGAGGGCGTGACGGTGGGGGCTGTCGCCCTGCTGCACGCGAACGCGAATCCGGCGCACGAGCGGGAGGTGGCGGCGGTTCTGGAGCGGGCGGGGTTCACGCACGTTTCGTGTTCGAGTTCGTTGTCGGGTGCGCCGGGGCTGTTGATGCGGACGCGGACGGCGGTGCTCAACGCGTTTCTCGCGCCGGAGATCAATCGGTATCTGCGGGGCGTGCGGGAGGCGCTGGGGCGTGGGAGTGTGGTGCACGTGATGACGAGCGCGGGGGGGCTGGTCTTGCCGCGGGACTTTGAGCCCAAGGACAGTCTGTTGTCGGGGCCGGCGAGCGGGGTGATCGGGGCGGGAGAGGCGGCGGCGGAGTCGGGGTGTTCGCCGATTCTCTCGTTCGACATGGGGGGGACGAGCACGGATGTGGCGAGGTTTGATCGGGCGTGCGAGTTGGTGTACGAGCACAGCGTGAAGGGGGCGACGCTGGCGGCGACGGCTGTGGCGGTGGAGAGCATCGCGGCGGGCGGGGGCTCGGTGTGCTGGATTGACGAGAAGTTCACGGGGGGCTTGGCGGTGGGGCCTGCGAGTGCGGGGGCGTCGCCGGGGCCGGCGTGTTACGGCGCGGGCGGGCCGCTGACGGTGACGGACTGCAATCTGTTGCTGGGGCGGTTGGACGGGGCGGCGTTTGGGATTCCGATTTTCGCGGAGGCGGCGGCGGCGCGGGCGGACGAGCTGCTGGCGGCGTTGCGGAGGGTGCGGGGTGATGCGACGGTGAGTCGGGCGCGGATGCTGGCGGAGTTGGTGGATATCGCGGACGAGGCGATGGCGGGGGCGATTCGGCGGATCTCGGTGCAGCGCGGGTACGACCCGCGGTCGCACACGTTGGTGGCGTTTGGGGGCGCGGCGGGGCAGCACGCGTGCGGGGTTGCGGAGCGGCTGGGGGTGTCGAGGGTTTTGGTGCCGCGGGATGTGGGGCTTTTGAGCGCGGCGGGGTTGGCGTGGGCGCGGATCGAGCGGCACGCGGCGCGGACGTTGCTGCGGGGGATGACGGGGGTTGATGCGGTGTTGCCGACGGTGGTGCGGGAGCTTGTGCGTGACGCGGTGCGGCAGGTGAGGCAGGATGGTGAGGAGGCGTCGGTGTCGCGGCTGCTGTTTGAGACGCGGCTGATGGGGCAGGACGCGACGTTTACGCTGGAGGCGGCGGTGGAGGAGGGGATCCCGGACGAGGCGTGGCTTCGGGCAGCGTTTGCGAAGCGGTTTGCGGAGGAGTACGGGTATCGCGCGCCGAGGCGGGAGATCGAGGTGGTTGCGGTGCGGGTGGTGGCTTGCGGGCCGCGGCCGAGTGGGCCGGGGCGGCGTCGGACGGGGGAGGTGCGAGGGGGCGGGGTTCGTCGGGAGTCGCTCGTGGTTGGGGATGTGGTGGCGGGGCCGGTGTTGATTGGAGAATCGCACGGCGCGACGTTTGTGCGTGAGGGGTGGAGGGCGGAGGTTGACGGGGCGGGGGCGTTGGTGTTGACGCGGGCGGAGGGTGTGAAGGAGGGTGGGAGTGGGGCGGGGAGTGCGGCGGGGAGTGCGGCGGGGAGTGCGGAGATCATCACGGGGCGGCTGTACGCGATCGCGACGGAGATGGGGGAGACGCTGAGGCGAGCGTCGTTGTCGGCGAACATCAAGGAGCGGCTGGATTTCAGTTGTGCGGTGCTGGACGCGGAGGGGCGGTTGATTGTGAATGCGCCGCACCTGCCGGTGCATCTGGGCGCGATCGGCGTGACGGTGCGAGCGTTGCGTGATGCGCTGCCGATGGGGCCGGGGGACGTGACGGTGACGAATCATCCGGCGTTTGGCGGGTCGCACCTGCCGGACGTGACGGTGGTGTCGCCGGTGTTTGATCCGGCGGGGAAGTTGGTGGCGTATGTGGCGAACCGCGCGCACCACGCGGAGATCGGTGGGATTACGCCGGGTTCGATGCCACCGAACGCGTCGTCGCTTGCGCAGGAGGGCGTGGTGATCCCGCCGATGTACCTGGTGCGGGGCGGGGAGTCGTGCGAGCGGGAGATCGAGGCGGTGCTGCGGGGCGCGGCGTATCCGTCGCGGCAGCCGGAGGAGAATCTGGCGGACTTGTCGGCGCAGGTCGCGTCGAACCGCCGGGGTGTGGAAGCGATCGGGGCGTTGGTGGCGGTGGATGATGGCGTGGCGCTTCGCGCGGCGATGGAGGGTGTGCGGGAGCGGGCGAGGCGGCGGTTGATCGAGTCGCTCACGCGGGTTCGCGGCGCGGCGATGGAGGCGAGCGAAACACTGGACGACGGCGCGAGGATCAGTGTGCGGCTGCGGGTGGAGGGGGAGCGGCTGGTAGTGGACTTTGACGGGTCCGCGCCGGTGCAGCGGTCGAGCTTTAATGCACCGGCCGGGGTGGTGCGTTCGGCGGTGATGTACACGTTGCGGCTGCTGATCGCCGAACCGTTGCCGTTGAATGAGGGATTGATGGAGGCGGTGGACCTGCGGATCCCTGTGGGGATGCTGAACCCGCCGTTCGAGGCGGATGCATCGCGGTGTCCGGCGGTGTGCGCGGGGAACGTGGAGACGAGTCAGCGTGTGGTGGACACGATGATCAAGGCGCTGGGGATCGCGGCGTGCAGCCAGGGGACGATGAACAACGTGATCTTCGGGAACGATCGGTTCGGGTACTACGAGACGGTGTGCGGGGGCGAGGGGGCGGGGCCGGGGTGGCGGGGTGAGAGTGCGGTGCACACGCACATGACGAACACGCGGATCACGGACCCGGAGGTGCTGGAGCGGCGGTATCCGGTGAGGCTGCACCGCTTCGCGATTCGCGCGGGGTCGGGGGGTGCGGGCGGGTATCGCGGGGGCGATGGAGTGATTCGGGAGTACGAGTTCCTTGAGGCGGTGACGCTGTCGCTGTTGTGTCAGCACCGCGGGTCGGGGCCGTTTGGAGCGGAAGGCGGAGGGGATGGGAAGCCCGGTGGGCAGAGGTTGCTGACGCCGGGAGCGACGGTGCGTGAGGTTCCGGGGGTGATGCGGGCGAACCTGCCGGCGCGGAGCTTTCTGCTCCTGGAGACGCCGGGCGGGGGCGGGTGGGGTCGCGGCTGAGCGGCGGCCGGTATGCTGTGCGGATGCGGATCCTCATTGTGCTGGTTGTGTTTCTGACGGGGTGCGCGGCGGTCGAACCGGCGAGGCGGCCGAACATCGTGTTCATCATGGCGGACGATCATGCGGCGCACGCCGTGTCGTGCTATGGGAGCAAGATCAATAGGACGCCCAATCTGGATCGGCTGGCGGCGCAGGGGATGCGGTTCACGTCGGCGTTGTGCACGAATGCGATCTGCACTCCGGCGCGGGCGACGTTGTTGACGGGGCAGTACTCGCACATGAACGGGGTGCGGGACAACTCGGGGGTGTTGCCGCGGGAGACGTACCACGTGGCGATGGCGCTGGGGGCGCACGGGTATCAGACGGCGATGATCGGGAAATGGCACTTGAATCGGTTGCCGGACGGGTTTGACCACTGGGAGGTTCTGCCGGGGCAGGGTGAGTACCACGACCCGGAGTTCATCACGGTGAATGGGAAGGCGAGGGTGAAGGGGTACGTGACGGACATCACGATCGACAAGAGCATCGAGTGGATTTCTTCGCGGGATCGGTCGCGGCCGTTCATGCTGTTCTGTCATCTGAAGGCGCCGCATCGGTCGTGGGATCCGGACGAGAAGCACGCGGCGGCGTGGCGTGGGCGGACGATCCCGTTGCCGGCGACGTTTGACGACGATTACGCGACGAGGAGCGGGGCTGCGTGGCGTCAGACCATGACGGTGGAGCGGCACCTGACGAAGCGCGATGTGAAGTTTGATGCGCCCGCCGGGTTGAGCGGGCGGGATCTGAAGGTGTGGAACTACCAGCGGTACATGCAGGACTACCTGGCGTGCGTGGAGTCGGTGGATGACAACGTGGGGCGGTTGGTGGAGTATCTGGATGCGCAGGGGTTGGGCGAAGACACGGTGGTGGTGTACACGTCGGATCAGGGGTTCTTCCTCGGGGATCACGGGTGGTACGACAAGCGGTTCATGTACGAGCCGTCGCTGCGGTCGCCGTTGATTGTGCGGTATCCGCGGGAAGTGGCGGCGGGGGCGGTGTGTGATCGGATGGCGTTGGGGATTGATTACGCGCCGACGTTCATGGACTACGCGGGAGTTGAGCGGGGCGAGGTGCCGCACGAGATTCAGGGGGAGTCTTTGCGGCCGCTGCTGCGGGGTGAGCGTGCGGAGGGGTGGCGGGAGAGCATGTACTACCACTATTACGAATCGGGGGAGCCGCACACGGTCGCGGCGCATTATGGTGTGAGGACGGAGCGGTACAAGCTGATCAGGTTCTACGGGGCGGTGGAGGCTTGGGAGTTGTACGACCTGAAGGAGGACCCGGAGGAAATAAGAAACATGTATGAAGATCCGGGGCACGCGGGGGTTGTGCGAAGGATGAAAGAAGAGCTGTCACGGCTGCGGGAGTATTACAAAGATACGGAGCCGGGGATTCCTGGTGTGAAGTGATTGACGGGAACGGGGGGAGGGGTTACGCTCCGCCCTTTCCAAGAAGGAGCGATCCATGATCAAGGGTCTTGCGGGAGCGGCGATCGGCGGGCTGGCCGGTGCGCTGGTGTGGACGCTCATCGGGTACTTCTTGAACGTGGAAGTGGGTTGGATCGCGTGGGGTATCGGCGCGCTCGTGGGGTTTGGGATGGCGAAGGGCGCGGAGGAGAGCACGAACACGATGACGGGGGTGATCGCGGCGGTGATCGCGTTGGTCACGATCGCGGGGGGCAAGTACGCGGTGGTGTATCTGCAGGTGGACAAGGCGCTCGCGGAAGCGATGGCGAGCGCCGATTCGCAACTGACGATGGATGACGTCAAAGTTGCGCTGGCGGACCAGGTTGTTGAAGAGTTCACGCAGGAGGGGAAGAAGGTGGAGTGGGCGGAGGGGATGACGCTCGAGACCGCGGAGAGCCAGGCGGATTACCCGAAGGATGTGTGGGCGGAGGCTGACAAGCGGTTCACGGAGATGCCCGAGGCGGACCGCGACGCGATGCTCGCGAGCATGAAGGAGTCTCAGGCAGAGTTCATGGCGGTCTTCGCGGAGGAGTTCCGCTCACAGGGGTTCAAGGATTCGCTGAGCCCGTGGGACGCGCTGTGGGCGATCCTCGCGTTGGGGACGGCGTTTAAGCTGGGCTCGGGCGCCGGTGAGAACTGAACGCTCGGCCGCTACTTGGCGGTCGCGGTGACGACCAGGTCGTGGTCGGTGATGGTGACGACACCATCGGCGAAGCGGAACGTGACCGATGGGACGCCGGAGGGGAAGTACGCGCCGTTGCCGAGGTGGTGGAGTCGGCGGGGCGATCCGTTCATGATGAAGTCGAGGTTGTTCTTCTCGAATCGGATCCGGAACTCGGTCCCGGAGGCGGTGGCGTAGGTGCGTGCGATGCCGGCGCGGGCTTCGTCGCCGATCGGGGCGATGGTCGGGCCTTTGTCGGCGTCGCCACGGGTGGTGAGATACTCGACGACGGCCTGCGCGGCATCACCGCCGGCCTTCGCGTGGGCGAGGAGCGTGATCCCGTGGGGACCGGGGGCTCGTTGGACGCCGGGGGCGGCATCGATCATGGCGCGGATGGCGTCGAGGTTGCCGAGCATGGCGGCGGCGAAGATGTCCAGACGTGCGCCGCGTTCGAGGAGCAACTCGGCGATTGCGCGTCGGCCGGTGTGGCTCGCGGCGCCGAGAGGGGTCTCCCAGTCGCCGAAGCCCCAGTCCCACGCGGCGTTGACGAGGGCGGAATGGGCGTCGAGCAAGGAGCGGACGCGTTCGATGTCGCGGTGGGCGGCGCCGACG
>JBIKMF010000449.1:0-3185 GCA_044359425.1 Phycisphaerales bacterium | reverse complement strand
GGCCGACCTCATCGCCAAGGGCATCAAGCCCACCCTCACCACCGACCCCGCCGGCACCGGCACCGGGTTCATCATGCTCGCCGATCCCGACGGCAACCCCATCCTCATCGACCAGCACGTCCCCGCCCCCAAGAAGTAAGGACCCTCCGTGCTTGACTCGGTCGCCCCACCGGCCGATACTTGCATGATGACGCAAGTACGCAAGAAATCCACGCCCGCCACCCCCAGGCAGGCCGCCACCCGCCGAGCCCCAATCGACCGCCTCCTCGACCCCGAGCTCTTCAAGGCCCTCGCCGACCCCACCCGCGCCACGCTCATCGCCTGTATCGCCAAGTGCGCCCGCGGCTGCTCCGTCGGCGAAGTCGCCGAGTGCTGCTCCGTCGATATCTCCGTCGTCTCCCGCCACCTCTCCCTCCTCGCCCGCGCCGGCGTCCTCGCCGCGGAAAAGCAGGGACGCGTCGTCCGGTACTCCGTGCGCTACGAGCACCTGTGTGCCTCGCTCCGCGATCTGGCCGACGCCCTCGAACAGTGCGCCCCGTGCGAAGGAGGATCCTGTGGCGGCTGCTGCTGAACTCCCCCGTGTCCTCTTCCTGTGCACCGGCAACTCCTGCCGCAGCCAAATGGCCGAAGGCTGGGCCCGCGCACTCCTCGCCAACCACTGCACCCCCTACTCCGCCGGCACCTCCCCCCACGGTCTCAACCCCCTCGCCGTCCGCGCCATGCGCGAAGCCGACATCGACATCTCCCGCCACACATCCAAACGCCCCGAAGACTGCGGCGTCCCCTTCGAACTCATCGTCACCGTCTGCGACTCCGCACACGAAGCCTGCCCCGTGATCCCCGGCGCACGCGTCCTCCACGCCCCCTTCGACGACCCGCCCCGCCTCGCCCGCACCGCGGCAACCGACGACGAAGCCATGGTCCACTACCGCCGCGTCCGCGACGAAATCCGCACATTCATCGAATCCCTGCCGGGAGTCCTCGGCGAGCCCAAACTCGCCCCAACGAAGGAGTCCACGCCATGAACGAATCCAAGCCCAAGTCCTGCTGCGGCCCCAGTTGCTGCCCCAGCACCGAAGCGCCCAAGCAAGCCCCCGACGACCTCCGCGACCGCGTCCGCGACGGCTACGCCAAGATCGCCCAAACCGGATCCTGGTCCGCCCTCCAGGCCGTCGTCGACGCCCCCGCCTCCCGCTGCTGCGGCACCGAAGCCCCCCGCGCCGGCGGCGGCTGCTGCGGCCCCGCAACCTTCACGCCCGAGCAACTCGCCTCCGCCATCGGCTACTCCACCGCCGAACTCGCCTCCGCCCCCCAAGGCTCCAACATGGGCCTCTCCTGCGGCAACCCAACCGCCATCGCCTCCCTCAAACCCGGCGAAGTCGTCCTCGACATCGGCGCCGGCGGCGGCTTTGACTGCTTCGTCGCCGGCCCCAAAGTAGGCGCCACCGGCCGCGTCATCGGCGTCGACATGACCCCCGACATGCTCGCCAAAGCGAGGCGAAACACCACCGCATACGCCGCACAGACCGGCCTCCACAACGTCGAGTTCCGCCTCGGTGAAATCGAGAACCTCCCCGTCGCCGACGCGAGCGTCGACGTCGTCATCTCCAACTGCGTCCTCAACCTCTCCCCCGACAAGCCCCGCGTGTGGCGCGAGATCGCGCGGGTGCTCAAGCCCGGCGGTCGTGTCGCGGTCTCCGATCTCGCCCTCCTCCGCCCGCTCCCCGCCGCCGTCCTCCAAGACGTCGAAGCCCTCGTCGGCTGCGTCGCCGGCGCAGTGCTCGTCGAAGAGACCCGCGCACAGGCCCACGCCGCGGGCCTGATCGACATCCGCCTCACATCCAAGACCGACTACATCGAAGCCATGACCAACTGGGAAGACCCCCTCTACCGCAAGATCGTCGAATCACTCCCCGCGGGCACCAAGCCCAGCGACTTCATCACCAGCCTCGACGTCACCGCGACCAAGGCCTGAGCACGCCATGTACCCGCCAGCGACACCGCCCACACCACACCCCGCGCTCGCGACTCCCGCTTGCCCAAAGCGACTGGGTGTGCTCGATCGCTACCTCACGCTCTGGATCTTCCTCGCCATGGCCCTGGGTGTCGCCCTCGGCCGATGGGTCCCCGGTGCCAAGTCGCTCATCGACGCCGGCACCGTCGGGACTACCAGCATCCCCATCGCCATCGGCCTCATCCTCATGATGTACCCCCCGTTGGCGAAGGTGCGGTACGAGGAACTGCCCCGAGTCTTCAAAGACTGGCGGTTGCTTCTCATCTCCCTGATCCAAAACTGGATCGTCGGTCCAGTCCTCATGTTCGGGCTCGCGGCCATCTTCCTCCACGACAAGCCCGACTTCATGCTCGGGCTCATCATGGTCGGCCTCGCACGCTGCATCGCCATGGTCCTCGTCTGGAACGATCTCGCCGGCGGCAGCTCGGAGTATGCCGCGGGCCTCGTCGCCTTCAACAGTGTCTTCCAGGTGCTCTTCTTCGGCGCGTACGCGTGGGTCTTCATGACGTGGCTTCCGCCACTGGTCGGGATCGCCGGTGTCGTCGTTGACGTCGGCATCGGCTCCATCTTCGTCAGCGTCCTCATCTACCTCGGCGTGCCCTGCGCCGCGGGCGTGCTGACGCGCATGATCCTCCGCCGCGTGAAGGGCGACGCCTGGTACGTCGAGCGGTTCCTCCCGCGCATAGGTCCAGTTACTCTGGTCGCCCTTCTCTTCACCATCGTCGTGATGTTCAGCCTCAAGGGCGACAGCATCATCGCGATGCCCACCGACATGCTCCGCATCGCCGTGCCGCTCGTGCTCTACTTCGTCATCATGTTCTTCGCTTCGTTCTTCATGGCCAAACGCGTCGGCGCCGACTACCCGCGCGCGGCGACCCTCGCCTTCACCGCCAGCGGCAACAACTTCGAGCTCGCCATCGCCGTCGCCATCTCGGTCTTCGGCATCTCATCGCAGGCCGCGTTCGCCACCGTCATCGGGCCACTGGTCGAGGTCCCGGTTCTTCTGCTCCTTGTCGGCGTCTCCCTCCGCCTCGCCAAGCGATGGGCCCGCCCCGTTGAGGTACCGTCTACACTCCCCCCGTGAAACTCTCGCGCACACAGGCGAATCTCCTCTTCGTCACCCTCATGGCGGGCATCATGTCCGGTGTGATGTCGCTGGCTCTGGGGATCG
>JBIKMF010000098.1:0-11839 GCA_044359425.1 Phycisphaerales bacterium | reverse complement strand
CGGATGTCGCGGAGGGTCGAGCCGTCGGGGTTCGATACCACGCGGCCTCGGAGGCCAACCGACCATCCGTCCGCGTTCAGGCGGAGGTCCTTGAGTTCCGTGGCATCGCCGGCGAACTCGACGCTGCCTGTGGCCGAGGTGAAGTTCGCGCGGCCCCCGCTCACCGTCACTGCCGCGCTCGTCGGCCGCAGCACCCCGCTCGGCCCATCGGGTGCGGATACGAGGTCGATATCGAAGCTGCCCGCGGCCTGGAACTCGCGGAGAAGAGCGGCGGAGCGGGGCGAGGCCTTGTCGCACACGGCGAGGAGGAGGGGCGACTCGAATCGTGCGCCGATCGCGTGGATCTCGAGCGGACGATCGGCCTTTGCATCCGGGATGATCGGGCCTTCGAGGCGCCAGCGTCCGACGCTGTTGCGTTCGTTTGCGGAAACCGTGAAGATGGCCGCGTCGAAGCCGTCGAACTCGTAGCGGGTTGGGGCGTCGCCTTCGCGGACGAGCATCGCACGCCCGATCGATTCGGTGACTCCGACGCGTGTGCCCAGGAGTTGGAAGTCAGCAGTTGCGGCCGTGGCCGACGCGGTCATCTGAATGGGGCCGCTTCCCTCGCGGGCCAACTCGACGCGGAGGTCGGAAACGCCGGCTGGGGAGTGGTCCGCGCGTCCCTCGGCGATGGCGGTCGCGCCCTCTTCGGAGACTCGGCGAACGATCCCTTCGAGTGGGGCGGACAGGTCCAGCCTGGTGCCGCTGAAGACGACCTTGAGCTTGCTTGGGGTGTCTGGGCGGGTGAAGTCAAAGCGAGTCTCGAGTTCCATCGAGCCGGCGGGCGTGATGGGAAACGTGCTGTCGCTCGCGTGGGTTTTGAGCACGTCCGCGCGGAACTTGGTTTCAAGGTGTCGCTCGGTGACGGCGAGCGTTCCGGTGACATCGCCGAGCATGGCCCCTTCGGGCCCATCGAACTTCGGCGCGGCTTCGATGCCACGCATCGCGAGTCGGACATCGTAGAGGGTTTCGCCTTGGGGGCTCATCCCGACCTTGACGGACCCCGTCAGCTTTCCGCGCAGGCCCAGGGAGCGGACGATGCCAGGGATCGTGCGGCCCTCGCCAAGGGCTTCGCGCCCCGGGGGCAGAGCCTGAACGAGGAGTTCGTCCAGCGGGAGCGCCGTCGTTTGGACTGAGACCTCCGGGATGAACTCGGCGGTGGGGTCGTCGACGCGGAGAAGATCGGCTTGGGCGGTGATCTCGGCGGTGCCGCCTTGCAAGCCGGTGTACTGACCGCCGGAGATGACGGCGTCGTAGTCCTTCTTGACGAGCGTGATGTCGGTGCCGATGAGCGGGAAAGGGAAATCGTCGGGGAGGATCCCCACGCGAGGGAAGTGGACCGTCACGGTGTCGTGCCAGTCGCCTTCGCCGTCTGCGAGTGGGAATCGCGTGACCTCGACATCGACGGAGGCGGTTCCTCCGAGTGCGAACTCTGGGGCGGAGCCCGGCGAGCCAGGTTCCCGGATGAGTCCTGCCGCGAGCAAACGCTGGTGGTTCTCTTTGCTGAAGAGTTCGTCGAGAATCCTGCCGCGCGTGCGCATCGCGGCGGAGAGCGTTTCGTCGGTGGGGAGACCCTTGACTCGAACGAGGATGTTGGCGACGGGGTTGTTCGGCGGGACGAGCGTGCCCTCGGCGTGGATCACCGCGCCGCTCGGGGCTTTGCCGTCGAGACCGACGATGGTGATCCCCTTGGCGTCGAAGGTCACACGGCCGCGGAGCTCGTTGAACCGATAAGGAAACTTGTGGAACGCGGCGCTGCCGCCGGTGATGTCGATCTCGCCGGCGGTGTGAACCTCGGATGGTCCGTTGGGGCCGGGTGCGTCACGCGTGATGCGGATCTCCCCGGAGATCAGGCCGGTTGGATCACCAAACTGCGAGAAGCGAAGCTGCGCGACGGGTGGTGCGAACTTGATGAGCGCGGGCTTCTTCTCGAGCTCGAAGGGCTTGATCTTCAGCGTGATGCCGAACGGTGAATCCGCACCCGCGCCCTTCCACTCGAACGCGAGATCGCAGGGCATCTCTTCGGCCTTGCCCGCCAGAGTCCCGGACCAGATCCCGTGGTCGAGCGTCACCCGTCCGCTCACGCCCTGCACTCGCAGCCGGCGGTTCTCGAAGCCGGGCTCCATCGGGCGATGGTTGCCGTCCTCATCTTCCGCGGGCTGCGCGTCGACGGGGAGCGTGAGGCCGATGTCGACCAGGTTCGCGCCCGCGCTGAAGACGCCATCGAATCCGTAGCGGAACTCGGTGCCCGTGACCTTTCCGATCATCGACAGACGCGAGACACCCTCGCGGAAGGGCGTCGGGAGAGAGGCGGGGGCGACCTTCGAGAGGTCAAGATCCCCGACCGTGAGCGCGATCGCCTTTGAGCTCACTGTGCCTTGGATGTCGAGCAGGCCGGTGGCGTTGCCGGAGGCGTCGACCTCGCGGAAACTGATCACGCTCTCACCGGTTGCGCCCGCACGCTCCTCCACCAGACCGGCGACAGCCAGCTCCTTGAGCCCGCGATACCCGTCCGGAGCGTCGGTGACATCGTGCTCGCCCAGCTCGATCACACCGTCCGTCAGCGCGATACGCGGGAGTGAAGAGGGTGACGACGGGCCCCGCGATGTGCCGCCCGACGCGCGAGCGGTCGAACGCAGGGAGGCGACGTTCACCCCGCCGTCCTTCAGCGACTGGCTGATGCGAACGTGCGGGTGTTCGAGGTCCACCGAGAGAATCCGCGGCGTACCCGTGAGCAACGACCACGGATCCGCGCTCGCGTGGACACGGTCGATGGTCAGAAACTCGCCCGCCGGCCCGGGAACGCCGGGAGCCCTCAGCACCAGCCCTCGGATCTCCGCCTCTCCGGTGAGGGACAGGCTGGCCGATGTACACGAGGCCTCCGCTCCAGTGGCGGAAGCCAACTGCCCCATCACGATCGCTCTCGCGACGAACGTCTTCGTCAGAATGAGGTAGACGCCCACGAGTGCGAACATGCCGATGACCGGCCACTTGAATCGGCGGGTCCAGTGACGTCTCGGCTTGCTGATGCTTGGCGTTGATCCGCCGGTCTGCTGCATGCGTGGGGTCATGGTAGTGGGTTCGTGGAGAATCGCCCGCGACGTACGAACAAATCCCGTATACTCTAGGCCATGGCCAAGCCTCGCCACGTCTTTCTCTGCCGTCAATGTGGTACCGCCCAGCACCGCTGGAGTGGCAAGTGTCCAGACTGCAACGCCTGGGACAGTCTTGAGCAGACCACAGTGGACCCGGCGACGACCAAAGACCCGCAACTCGGGCTGGCGGCGGCGGCCGGGGCGTTGGCGGATGGGCTGGATCTTGCCGCGGGCCCGAGTCCGGTGGCCCAGCCGATCGACCAGATTGGACCGGCGGCAGGGCCAGCGGAGCGGCTCTGCTGCGGGATCGCGGAGTTCGACAGGGTGCTGGGTGGCGGGCTGGTGCCGGGCTCGGCCGTGCTCGTGGGCGGGGAGCCGGGGATCGGCAAGTCGACGCTGCTGCTGCAGGCCGCGAGGGCGTGGGCGAGCGCGGGCAAGCGCGTGCTGTATGTTTCGAGCGAGGAGTCGGCGGAGCAGGTTCGGCTGCGGGCCTCTCGATTGAGCGCGGCGGGCGCGCACCGGGAATCACCGGAGCTCTATCTGTTGTCCGACACGAACCTGCCTCGGATCGTGGAGCAGACGAGGCGGGTGATGCCGCGGGTGCTGCTCGTCGACTCGATCCAGATGATCTACAAGCCGGACGTACCGGCGTCACCGGGGAGCATCACGCAGCTGCGCCGGTGCTGCGCGGAACTCGTGTACTTGGCGAAGCTGAGCGGAGTGGCGGTGGTGCTGGTTGGGCACGTCACAAAGGACGGAGTGTTGGCGGGGCCGCGGCTGCTGGAGCATCTGGTGGACGCGGTGCTGTACTTTGAGGGCGATCGGTACCACAGCCATCGGATCGTTCGAGCGATCAAGAACCGGTTCGGCACGACGTTGGAGCTTGGGTTGTTCGAGATGACGGGCGCGGGGCTTCGGGAGGTCCCGGAGGGTGCGGGGGTCGCGGCGATGACGGGAGCGGCCGAGCCGCGACCCGGGAGCGTGGTGTGTCCGTTGCTGACGGGGACGCGGTGTGTGCTGGTGGAGGTGCAGGCGCTGACGGCGACGGGATTCGTTGGAGCGGCGAAACGGAAGAGCAGCGGCCTGGACCCGAATCGGCTGGCGATGATCATCGCGGTGCTGGAGCAGCACGCGGAGCTGCGCCTGGCGGACCGCGATGTCTTCGCGTCGGCGGTGGGGGGGATCCGCGCGGTGGAGCCGGCGTCGGATTTGGCGTTGCTCTTGGCGATTGCCGGCGCGCATTTCCGCCGCGCGATTGGCCCGGCGACCTGCGCGGTGGGGGAGGTTGGTTTGGGGGGAGAGATTCGACCGGTGCCTCAGCTCGAGCAGCGGGTACGGGAGGCGGGGCGGCTTGGGTACAAGCGGATGCTCGTTCCCAAGGGGCAACCGACGCCGAAGCTCGCGGGGCTGGAGGTTGTGGCGTGTGGTACAGTCTCGCAGGCGATTCAGCAGTTGGGGTAGTGTGCCCGGGGCTGGATCGCGTGCTTGCGAGAGGATTCGGTGCCCATGCGATGGAAGCTGCTGCCGGTGCTGGCGTGTGTTTCGGTGCTGACGGGCTGTGCGATGAGCCGGGCGGACAAGCTCGAGGCGAAGTCAGAGCGCGTGGAGAAGGCTCTGCTTACGGAGCAGCGGCGGATCATTGAGACGCAGGACGCGGAGCGTCAGGCGAGACTGGATCACCTGACGCAGTTGCGAACGCTGCTCTCGGCGGCGAACATCTCGCTCGGCGTTGTGCCGCACACGGTGCCGGCGGATAAGCGTGACATCGCGTACGACGTGCTGGACGAGGCGTACGACACGATTCAATGGAACATCCCGCTCGGACCGCGCGATCAGAAGCGAGTGTTGCCGCGGGGCTTTGAGAACGGGACGCTGAAGCTCGACCGCTGAGGCGGGGTTACTTCGGGCCCATCATGTTCATCATCTTCTCGCCGAGCGCGGCCTGGAAGGCGGCGAGGTCGGCGAACTTGCCTGCCTCGACTTCGGCGGCGAGGTCGTTGAGCACGGTGGTCATCGGGCCCGCGATCATGCCGGTCATGGCGGCGTTGGGGCCGAGCATGGCCATCATGTCCATCTTCCAGGCGCCGTCAACCTTGGAGAAGGGCAGTTCGGGGACGCCGCTGAACGCGACGACCGCCGAGGTCGGCGACTTCATGGTGATGGTCGCGTCCTGAGCGGTGAGCGACTCGAAGGCCTTGGGGTTCAGGGTGCCCTGACCCATCGGGCCCATGGCTTCGGCGAACGAAGACTGGAATTTCGCGCGGAGCTTGCGATCGAGGTTGCCGGAAGCTTCGACCATCTTCACGATGGGCTCGGAGCCGGTGATGAAGTCGAGGTTGGTTTCGCCCGCCTTCATGGAGTCGACGAACTCGCCGACCCGGGTGGTGAGGGCGGGGTCGACTTCGATCGCGGCGGCGTCGCCGCTGGCGTCGTCCTTGGCGGCCTTCACGTTCTGAACCCGCTTGGGGATGCCGAAGGTTGCGGCCACATCGGAGTTGGCGTCGGAGGTGACGGTCTGGGCCTTCTTGATGAGCTCGGAGAGCTTCTCGAGACGTTCCTTCACGGGGCCGGTCACTCGCGCGCCGCTGAACGCGGACTCGGCGGCCTCGTACGCGGAGGCGGCTTCCTTGAGGGCTTCGGCCTGGACCTGGCGGATCTTGGTCGCGGACTCGGCGTACTTGTCGGAATAGGGCAGCTTCGGGGCGACCTGCGCGAGGATCTCGAGCGTGGTGGCGAAGTTGCCGAATGACTCGGCCTTGGCCCAGTGGGCGTCGGCGAGAAGCAGGCTGGACTCGCCGGTCGCGAGCTTCCCGAAGCCGGGGGACGCGGTCTGGCTGGAGGATGCGGCGGACTTGGACTTGTTGACCGCGGCGACGGTGTCGTCGAAGGCGGCCTTGAGGTCGCCGTCGAAGAGTTTCTCGAGGTCGCCGACGAGGGCGTCGATGGCGTTCGAGGCGGTGTTGGCGTCGTCGCGAGCGGTCTTGGCCTGGCTGCGGAACGTTTCGGCGCGGGCCTGGAGGTCGGCCTGGGCCTTCTCGAACTCCTTGTTCTGGTTCGCGAGTTCGTCGACGCGCATGCGGAGCTCGCCGATCATCGGGGCGATGGACTCGGCCTCGGCGTCGATCTTGGAGCCATCGAGGCGAAGGGCGTCACCCTCGCGGCGGATCTTGTTGGCGTCGGCGACAACCTTGGACGCGTCGGCGGCGGAGAGGCTGACGGCGTCGCTGGTCATCTTGGTGTAGATGGCGTGCTTGGCGGCGGCGGCGTCGAGCCGTTCCTTGGCGCGAGCACGAAGGCCCTCGACCTGGGTCTGAACTTTGGTGAGTTCGGACTGGAGGGTCGCGATCTCGCCTTGCTTGCGCTCGCGGAGGGCGTTGAGTTCGCTGATCTGGGCGGCGGGGTCGAAGCTTTCGGCGGCGGCGGCGCTGCTGGAGCTCGAGGACCACTGGTTGGAGAAGGCCTGGATCCGTGTGATGAGCGTGCGGGCTTCGAGGTCCTTGCTGGCGGCCCGTTCGGCGGGGCCGGTGGCGAGGCCGAGCTGGGCGGTGGAGACGAGGAGGTTGGCGGCGGCCTTCTCGACGGCGGTGCCGTCGTTGGCGGAGCCTTGGGCGGTGCTCGCGACCCCGGTCATCGTCTTGGCGTAATCAGCGGATTCGGGGCGGGCGCTGCCGCCGCCGGACACGACGAGGACATCGCGGGACGCACTCTCGACGGCGGTGGCGGTGGGGCTGCGCTGGTCACAGCCGGTCAGCACGAGGGCCGACGCGGAGAGGGTCAAGCCGACGACGATCTGGAGCGAGCGGGGCGAAATACGGCTCATTGGCGGAAAACCCTTGTTCAGAACCGGACCAAAGGACAGCGAATCAGCGGACAGCGAACACCCCGCGGGCCGATCCGGCCCCTGGGGGTGGGGCCGACACTGTAGCAGAAGACCGCTGGGTTGGCCTTCCCGGTTACCGGGGGTGAAGACCTCTACCCCACCGGGGCAAGGACGGTTCCAGCGAAAGCCCGAGGGGCTACCTGGGCTTGGGGTTGGCCGGCCTGATGGAGGGCGCGACGAAGGGGGCCTGGGGCTTGTAGTCGATGGGGTACTCGGGCCGCGGCTGGAAGAGGCTTTTGATCCACTCGACGGTGGCCTTAAAGCGGTCGTCGTTCTCGTTCCGGAAGGGGGGACGGAAGGCGTTTCGGCCGTCGCGCTGGAGTTCGGGGTGCTTGAAGAGGGCGTCCTCGCGGGGGAGGGCGTACTGCAGAAGTGGTGACTGGGCAGGGGTTTGGAAGTCGATCAGGGCCAGGCCGTCGTCGGTCCGGAAGCGATCGATGATGTAGAAGTTGGTGTAGGAGGAGGTGTCGGAGTTGACCCGCTTGGTGTAGAGCTGGAAGCGGCCGGCCTCGGTCCCGCCGTGGCAGTCGGTGGTGGCGCAGGAGGAGACGATCCAGCGATGGACTTCGTCGCGGAACCGGCGCATGCTGGCCGGGTTCTCCTGGATCTTGACCTCCGCGTAGAACTCGCGGGCCTGGAGGTCGAACATGGCTTCGAGGATCTTGGAGGCGGGGCGGCGGGCGAAGGCCTCGCGTCCGTCCTTGCTGATCGGGACGTTGCCCTGGCCGGCGTAGGTATCGATGAAACGCTTGACCGACTCCTTGCTCAGGAGCATGCGGGGCGGGTCGGCGAGATCGACCTCGTAGACCCGGATGATGTTGATCTGGTCGTCGGTCAGGAGGGGGAACCTGGCCCGTTCGGCCCGGGTGGGCTGCTCGTCGGGGGTTTCGGTCCTCGGGGACTTGCTCTGGTCGATGGCGATCTGGGCCTCGAGCAGGGTCTTGCGCTGAAGGGCGTCGGGGTTTGTGGGGTTGACCTTGAGCACCTGCAGGACGTCTTCGAGTGCGAGGTCGAGGCGGCCACGCGACTGGGCCCAGTCGGCGAGGTTGAGGAGGCGTTCCTCGTCGTCGTCGGGGATGCCGGCGCGGAGCTCGCGGTGCCGCTCCTCGACCGGTCGCTGGGGCTTGATCTCGCTGATGTCCGAGATCTTGAGCGGGATGACCGTGCCGGCGATCCGGACGCGGATCAGTTCCTCGGTCCGGTCCACCAACTGGCCGGTCAGTCGCCGTCCGTCCGTGAGGACGATTTCCACGTCGGTGTGCGTGGCTTCCTGGGCAGCGGGCGGGACCTGAGGAGTGGGCGACGGCGGCTCCGGCTGGGGAGCGCTTTCGGGGGATGAAGCGGGGGACGATGGCTCGGTCGTGGCGGGTGGTTGAGGCTGGGGTTCGGGCTGAGCAGCGGTGCTGAGTCCGAACAGAACAGGAACAACCAGAAGGGCCGCCGCGATTCCTCGCCCCGCCGTCGCCTCGCGGGGCACGCGGAACATTGGTCGCATCGGGAGCATTGTACGGGGTGTCGGGGAGGGAAAGTTCCCGGCGAGGTGTCGGGAGGGCCGGAATCGGGCGAAAGGGGGTCAGGCCGCCTGCTGGAGGGGGGGGAGCGCGGCCTGGGGCTTCTCGACGATGGCCCCGGTGGGGGTGGGGAGGACCTGCGAGGTGTCGGGGTTGGTGAACTCGAGGGCACCGGAGGGGTTGAGCCAGAGGCGGACGGGACCGGGAACGGGTTCACGGAAGGTGACCTTCCAGCATGCGATGGAGATCCGGGTGCCTGGGTGAACTGCGGTTCGGACGGTGACGCCGATGTTGAGGGTGCCGTCGCGGAGGTTGCGGAGGCGGGCGACACTCTGATTGAGGCGCGAGTTGGCGGTCTCGAGGTGTTCGGCCTCGAAGGAGAGCTCGGTGAGGGCGTCGGCTTGGGAGGAGGTCATGCGACCGTGGACGGAGCGGAGGTCCTTGAGGCGTTCGTTGGTTCGGTCGAGGCGTGTCTGGACGAGGTGGAGCAGATGTTCGGCGCGTTCGACGTAGGCGGCGCTTCGATCCTCGCTGGCGACGATGACGGAGGTTTCGACGCCGGCGGTGCTGCCGAGTTCGGCGACGTCACACCCGACGCCGGCGTTGAGTTCGCCGTGAACGACGCTGCAGGTGGGGGAGCTGAGTTGTCCCTTGATGTGGAGTATGGAGTGGGAGACATCGGATTCGATGGTCGCGCACCCGCCGACGTGGCACTCGACGCCGGAGAGGTACTTCGCGACGAGGTTGCGGCCGACGTTGAGGGTGTGGCGGTCCTTGGAGGCCATGCCGTGCCGGAGCGTGCAATCACGGGCGGCGGCGAGGGTGGCTCCGTCGACGAGTTGGTTGACGGTGAGATCACGACCGGCCTTGACCGTGAAGCAATCGCGGACGCTGCCCTGAACGAGGACGTCACCGGGGAAGTCGACGCTGCCGGTCGAGAAGTCGACGTTGCCGTTGATCTCGAGGGTCGGGTTGACGCGGATGGTGCCGGGCGTGGTGGCGATGATGCCGCCGACTTTCGCGAGCATGCGGCCGTCTGAGGCGAGTTCGATGGTGTCGTCGTGCTTGATCGGGGAGGGGCGAGCGGGGCGTGCGGCGAGGCAGTTGCCGAAGACGTCGAAGCCGTCGAAGCCGTCAACGGGGGGAATCACGCGACCCAGGACGGCACCTTCGCGGACGGTCATGCCGATTCGGGAGGCGTAGTGGTCGGTGTGGGCGGGTGCGTCGGCGTCGGAGGACTGCGGGGGGGGAGTGTGCTCGGAGAACGCGGGGTCGAACTCGAATCGGCCGTCGACACCGTCCTTGGGCGGGAAGCCCTCGGCGACGATGCAGGAGTGGGGTGCAGCGGGTGCCGCGGCCTGCTCGGCGAGGAGTTGGCGGATGCGTGGGGGGCGGTCGGGGTCTGGGGCGAGCCCGCGTTCTTCCAAAAAGGCGACGACCAGCGACTCGGAGAGTTCGCTGGTCGGAGCGTCGGGCCCGATGATGAGGGTGGCGGAGAGGCGTGCGTGCCCCAGTTCCAGCCGGAGGCTTGGCGCTGATGAAGACACGCGGAGGCTCCCGGGGGTAAGGCGTCGGTCAGGCGGCGGCGGAGGCGCCGCACTTGGCGAGCGTTTCCTGGATGCGTTGGGAGAGGAGGTCGGGGGTGAAGGGCTTGACGACGTAGTTGTTGACGCCGGCCTTGATGGCATCGATGACGCGCGACTTTTCGGCTTCGGTGGTCACCATGATGATGGGCGTCTGCTTGTTGGTCTGTCGCCAGGTCTTGACGAAGGTGAGCCCGTCCATGTTGGGCATGTTCCAATCGACGAGCATGAGTTCGGGGCGGAAGGCGGGTGCGCGGCTGAGCGCATCCTGGCCGTCGCAGGCCTCGAGGATTTCGGTGTGACCCAGCTGGGCCAGCACCGCCTTCTGTATGTTTCGCATGGTCTTGGAGTCGTCAACGAGCAGAATCCGCATGGTCATCACTCCTCGGGAGCCGGCGTCTAGGCCTCTCCCGTCAGTTGTTGTCTTGGTTCGGGATCAGGCGCGAGCGCCGGCGGTGGCGCCAGGGGTGGTGGTGGTTGCAGGTTCGAGCTTGCGGATCGAGACCTCGAGTGTCAACGGGCCGCAGTCGGTGTCGCAGGGAATCACGATGGTGATGGTGTCGGAGGGGACACTCACGCTGTGATGACCACCAACGACGACGCTGGGGCAGGAGATGGAGCACTTGCGGTCCTTGAAGAGCGCCTTTGCACCGCCGCTGACCATGTTGACGAGTTCGCCGACGGCGTCGCCGAAGTCGGGGGTACCGACTTCGAGCTTCTGGCCGCAGAAGAGCGCGACGACCCGCTCGGCGGTTTCATTGGGGAACGCGAGCACGACCGTGCCGACGACGTCCCCGCTGAGACCGATGATGCCGGAAACGTCGTTCTGCGGGCCGCCCGGTGTCTTGACCTTGGGCTCGCGGACGGCGACGGGCAGTTGCAGCATCGTCGAGAAGACGTTCTGCACGCTCTGCACGAAACACTTGATGTAGTGTGGATCCATTGTGTGAAAGCTCCTCGCATGCGCGCCGGGCCGAGACCCTTACGCGACGACCAATGCTCCTTGGGCCTGCCTCATCAGCTCGGCCACGTCCACGATCAGACTGACGCCACCGTCGTCGCGCACTGTTGCGCCCGACACCATCGAACGCCGCCGGGCGGCGCCCTCATCGATCGGCTTGATGACCACTTCCTGTTGGCCGATCAAGCGGGAAACCAGCAAACCGATGCGCTGATCGTTCATCGTCAGCACAACCGCGAAAGGCAGAACCTCATCGTCGTTCGAGGCGAGTCCGAGAGCCTCGGCGGCGTTCACCAGCGGAAGCACGCTGTCGCGCAGCCGCATGACCGGCCGCTCGCCGATGGTGTACAGCTGTGCGCTCTCGGGCTTGACGATCTCCAGGATGTTGGTCAGCGGGATCGCGAAGACCTCGCCCCGCACGCCCACCATCATCGCCGGGAGGATCGCGACCGTGAGCGGGATGGTGATCGAGATCGTCGTGCCCACGCCGGGCTGGCTCGACAACTCGATAGCGCCCTTCAGCCGCTCGATGTTCGTCCGCACAACGTCCATGCCCACGCCCCGGCCCGAGAGGTCGCTGACCTTCTCAGCCGTCGAGAAGCCGGGCTCGAAGATGAACCGGAAGACCTCGCGTTCGGTCATCCCCGCGACCTGCTCCGCGGTCGCCAGGCCGCGTTCAACCGCTTTCGCGGCGATTCGGTCGCGGTGGAGGCCCTTGCCGTCGTCGATCACCAGCACGCGGACCTGACTGCCCTCGTGGCTCGCGCGGA
>JBIKMF010000448.1:0-3197 GCA_044359425.1 Phycisphaerales bacterium | reverse complement strand
GGGGGCGCGGCGAGCGCTGGGGGCGGGGGTTCGATCGAGGTGGAGACGGGGCAGGACGTGGTGCTGAGCCGCGCGGCGGACGTGTGCTCTGTGAGGCAGGGGGCGGCGGGGCCGGAGGCGGTGCTGGCGCTGACGTACAAGAAGCTGGTGGAGGAAGTGAAGCCGGGGCACAAGGTTTTGATCAATGACGGCGCGATCCGGATGTTGGCGGTGTCGCGTGAGGGGGAGGATGAACTGCGGTGTCGGGTGGTGGTGGGGGGGAAGATCACGAGCGGGAAGGGGATCAACGTGCCGCAGAGCGAACTGACGGCGCCGGCGATCACGGATCGGGATTGGGAGTGCGCGCGGTGGGCGGTTGAGCAGGACATGGACTACATCGCGTTGTCGTTCGTGAGGACGGCGGACGAGGTGATCCTGCTGAAGCAGAAGATCGAGGAGATGGCGCCGGGGGCGTGGATCCCGGTGGTGTCGAAGATCGAGATGCCGCAGGCGGTAGCGAATCTGAACTCGATCGTGGAGGCGTCGGACGCGATCATGGTGGCGCGCGGGGACCTGGGCGTTGAGATGGATATTGCGCGGGTTCCGGTGGTGCAGAAGCAGATCATCGCGGCGTCTAACGAGTACGGGAAGCCGTGCATTGTGGCGACGCAGATGCTGGAGACGATGATCGAGAACTCGTCGCCGACGCGTGCGGAGGCGAGCGACGTGGCGAACGCGGTGTTTGATGGCGCGGATGCGGTGATGCTGTCGGCGGAGACGGCGACGGGCAAGCACCCGGTGCTGGTGGTGGAGACGATGTCGCGGATCGTGGCGGCGGCGGAGTGCAGGATGCGGGAGCTGACGGTGACTTCGGGCGCGCCGATGCGGCTGCACGCGGGGCATCGGGCGACTGCGGCGCTGGCGCACGGCGCGTGGGAGGTTGCGCGGGATCTGGGGGCGACGGCGGTGGCGTGCTGGTCGCAGAATGGCGGGACGGCGCGGTACCTGAGCCAGAACAACTTTCACGTGCCGCTACTGGCGTTTACGTCGTCGGAGCAGACGGCGCGTCGGATGGCGTTGCTGCGTGGGGTGATCCCGGTTCGCAATGCGCCGCCTCCTTCGGGCATGCTGACGGACTGGAACGCGATGGTGGATCGGGAACTTGTGAAGCGTGGACTCGCGAAGCCGGGGGATCCGATCGTGTTGATCGCCGGGCGGCCGTTGGGCCGGGCGAAGGCGTCGAACACGCTCGCGATCGGCAAGGTGGGCGACGCGGGCGCGGGGTTCGGCGCGAGCTGAGGAGCGGGTGTGGCGTCGATCAGTGGGGGACGATGATCGGCTGGGTCTGGAGGGCCTCGAAGCGGTCGGTGGCGATGTTCCAACTGAGCCACTTGGCGGCGAAGGGCGAGCGGGTCTTGATGTCCATGAGCGTGACCGGCTGGCCGGATTCGCCGGCGGCGGTGACGGTTGATCCCGTGGCGTCGTAAGCAACTTCACCGGCGGTGAGTTCACGGCCTTGAGCGCGCATCCAGACGCGGCCTTCGGCGACGGCTCTCTTGAGCTGGCCGGAGGTGGTGGTGGTTTCGGTGGGGCGATCGGCGAGGATGGTCGCGGTGAGGGCGTTGCATTCGAGTTCGACGCGCGAGCCGTCGGTGACGCGGCGGTGGTCGAGGCGGACGGAGTCGAGCATGCGGACCTGGCCCTGCTTCTGGTCCATCAGGAGGCTGCCGTTCCAGCGGAAGAGGGCGTCGCCGCGAGCGTCGCCGGAGAAGGGCTTGTCGGAGGGGACGGGGGTTTCGTCGCGACGGTCGACGGTCAGGAGCTTGCCGGCGACGGGGACGCTGAGGGTCGAGGCCGCGATGTCGGCGACGACGCGTTGGCCTTCGAGGTAGAGGAGTTGTTCGAGGCGGCGTTCGGTGCCGGGGGCGGCGTTGTCGGCGTAGCGGCGCACTTCGATCTTGACGGGGCGATTGGACGCGGCGTCGCCGTCGGCGTCGACGCGGGAGACGGTGCGCGAGGTGCTGGCGGGCTTGGAGTCGGTCGCGGGGACTTCGACGTCGGTGATGTGGACGACGACGCGTTCTGCGTCGACGGTGTCTTTGGCGATTTCGCCGGTGAGGATCTCGGCGTGGGCTTTGCCGATGCACTCGACGCGGCCGAGGGAGTCGTTGAACGACATGGAGCGCCACCAGGAGACTTTGGCGTGGGTGTCGGGCTTTCCGTCCTTGCCGGGCTCACGGTGGGTGAAGGAGCCGGGGGTGAGGACGTCCATGCGGCGTTCGTCGGAGAAGAGCCGGATGTGGCTGCCGGCGATGATGCTCTCGCCGCGGGTGATGGTGGTGTCGGGTCCGGAGAGGTCGACGATCTTGGCGATGGGATCGGCGGACATGGTGTTGGCGACGGCCTCGATGCCGTCGGCGTTGCGGAAGACGAGGCCGCCGCGGGATTCGATGAAGGTGGCGACGGTGGCGCCGGAGGCGTCCTGGCCGAGGTCGGCGGCGAGGGAGTCGGTCTTGATGGAGTCTCCGGCGCGTTCGCCGGAGACGTGGCCGGAGGCGACGATGCGGCGGGGCGCGACGTCGGCGGGGGACTTGCCTTGGCTGAACTTCACGTCGATGGCGTCGGCGTCGAGGAAGGAGCCGTCCTTGCCTTTGGCGTGGGCGTTTCCGGCGAGCAGGGCGCGGGCGATGCGGGTGGAGTTGGTGCCGATGGGGGCGAACTCGGCCTGGAGCTGCTGGGCGGAGAACTCGCCGCTGGGGTCTGATGCGCGGACGTCGCCGACGAGCAGGGCGCGGCTGAGTTGCTGGGTGAGTTGACCGTCGCGCATGACGAAGTCGAACTCGCCGGATTGGGACCAGCGGAGCGCGCGGTCGGGGAGATCGGGCGTGGTGAGGAGGGGGTCTTGCTGGGCGAGGAGACCTGCGCCGCGGACGCGAGCGGATCCGCTCAGCATGCTGAGTTCGACGCGCTGCGCGATGAGCACGCCGGAGCCGGGCATGGTGAGGGAGGCGCCGAATGGATCGGCGGAACCGATGGCGACGTCGCGCCGCGTTGCGCCGTATTCGAGGAGCGTGCCCGCGGCGAGGGCGCCCGAGGTCTGGTCGGTTGCGAGAACTCCACCGGGGGTGGAGGATGTGATGCGGAGGAAGGCGTCGTTGTTGCGGAGCTCGGTGGACGTTGCCTTGAGGGGCGATACTTCGAGCGGGCCCGCGAAGGTG
>JBIKMF010000447.1:0-3215 GCA_044359425.1 Phycisphaerales bacterium | reverse complement strand
CGACGTTCGCGGCACGCTCGATGCGCAGTGGGCGAGCATCCGAGGGATCGGGATCGAGTTCGTGATCGCCGACGACGCTCGCCGTGACTCGTGGATCCCGTTCGTGGCCAACGCGATCGACAAGCTTTCCGCGCAGATCGAGGCCGCGAACTCGCTCGAGAACGAGAGTTCTCAGGAGCGGATCTCGGTCGAAGTGGAACGCGCGTTCCGCGTGGGCCGGGTCTTCGGCGGTACTCACCTCGAGCCCAGCCTGACGCGGCTGCGCGCGGCGGTGGAGGCGTGCCCGGCCGGGGAGAAGCGCGAGCGGGCGCTCGCCGCGATCGAAGCGATGTCGGCCGGATGATTGGTTGGCCTCGGCGGGCGCAGGTTTCGCATGAAGATGCGAACACCTTACAAGGAGCCCGCGATGACGACCCAACTGATCGAAGCCCCCGCGTCCGACATGACTCACGAGATCACCCCGCTCGCGTACCTCGACGCCTACGACGCGGTGTTGAACGACGACTACGCGTTCACCGCGTACAAGGAGATGGACCGCAGCTCTTCGGAATGGCGCGTCCGCATCAAGGGCCGGCACACCACGGGTGTGGTCTTCGAGCGTGAGGCGATGCGGCTTCAGGCGCGGGCCACGGCGGCGCAGTCCAGGACGTCCTTTACGTGGGGCGCGGGCATCGATCCGTCGAAAGGTGACCCGCGTTCGATCCAGTACATCGTGCACGTGAAGGACGCGGCGCCTTCGTCGATCGAGATCCGCGTGCGGACTCGCAACGCGGACCACTCGGCCGCCGCCGAGAAGAGCGTTGCCTTTTCCTGGCCGGCCTAACCGAGAGGAACGATCGTGCCCCGACCCGTGATGACGTTCGTGCTCGCGATTCCGCCGGTTGTCTTCGTGGCTCTTGCACTCGGCGTGGTGGCGCTCGCACAGGCCTTCAGGAAGAGCTTCGGGACTCACTCGTCGGCGACGCTGGCGTCGTGGATCTTCGTGCTGGTTGTGATCGGCGTGCACGCGGGGTACTTCGCGGCGCCGTTCCTTTACAACGCCGGCCGCAACACGCTGGCGCTCTGGTTGACGATGCCGGTGGCAATCATCGCAACCGTCGGGGTCTTCCTCTACTTCCCGATCGCCGGAACGGGCCCGCTGATCCCCGAGTACCCGACCGAGAAGCTCCTTCGTCTTTCGATTCTCCTTGGTACGCCGCTGGTGTACTTAACCCCTGTTGTCATTCTTCTTCGTGCGAACCCCACAGGCTAACCCATGAGCACCCTCGTTCAACATTCAATCCCCGGCCGCGTCGCCGAACTCGACTTCAGCATGTTTGTGCCGGAGGACTTCGTACGCCCCGAGCTTCCGCCGGAGGAGGTCGACTTCTCCGATCCCTCCAAGTTCTTGCCGCTCGCGCTGTTCTCGTCGCCCGTGACGCTCGCGGTGATCGCGGTCGCGGCACGCCCCGCGTATGGGGATGACACGCTCGAAGACTGGATCAACTACACGACCGCTCAGTTTGAGCTGACGATCACCGGGCTGGTGTCGGGGTATACGGGCGGCATGAACCACACGCATCCGTGCCTGCTCGTCGAGGCGGAACAGGTGCAGGATGGCACGCCGCTCACGCTGCGGATCATCGCGGTCGAGGATGGCAAGCGGTTCGTGACGGTTCACGCGATGTGCCCGACGGAACTGTGGCCGTCGTTCCGGACCGTGTTCGAGCAATCGCTCGCGTCGTTCGAGCTCGATTCGCCGCGCGGGCCGACGGTTCCGTGCCACCCCGGTTGCATGGTGCCGATCCACGATGCTCCCGATGCTCCCGTTGGCGAGTGGCCCATGGGCCGGCGCGCATGGAAGGTCGATCAGACGGTTGTTGCCGCGAGGAACGATGAGGCGATTGGCCATGCGCGGATCCTCGTGGCCCAGGGGCGGTTCGACGACGCGGAGACCATCGTGAAGTCCGCAGATCCTTCGATTCGGGGCTTTGTCGCGCTCGCCCGCATGTACGAGCAGCTTCTTCTCGAGGCTGTGGCCGCGAACTCGCCCGCGGTGCCGACGCTGCACAAGCGAGCCCTCGACTCGGCCCTCGCGTGTTTCCCGGAGCCGCACACGGAGGTCGAGGCCGAAAAGCAGCAGGAGTACTGGGCCGAAACCCGCGCCAGGTTCGCCGAGATCGCGTCCGGGAGTTCGCGGTGATGCGTTACCTGTTCCTCATCTTCTTCGGTGCGCTCGGGATCATGTTCCTTGTGGTGGGCACGCGTCAGGTGCTGCAGCAGCGGCGACTGCTCTCCCGTGCGATCCCGGTGCCGGCGCGGATTGTTGCCGCGAGTGTGCGCATGTCGCAGTCCGCGGACACCGACCCGCGGCCGCTTCGCAGCACCAGCACGACCACGCACGAGCCTTGTGTGCGCTTCGCCTACGAGGTGCAGGGGGCCGCGTACGAGAGCGAGCTACTCCGTCCGACGGACATCGTCCGCACGTTCCCCTCGGCCGAGGGGGCGCGGGCCGAACTCGAACCGTTTCCTGTTGGCGCGAAGGTGACGGCCTTCGTCAACCCAGATCGCCCGGACCGGGCTTTTCTCATCGCCGAACCCTCCGCCGCGCCGACCGTCTTCGTTGTGCTGGGATTCGTGGCGCCTCTGTTCGGCGCACTTCTCGCGAGGTTTGCATGAGCACCGAACCCCTGGCCCCGATAGTCCACCACGTACCCGCCGCGCTCCGCGTCATGTTGTGGGTCTGTGCCGCGGCAACCGTGTTCGTCAGTCTCGTCCTCGCGCTCGCGTTCACCGCGGGGCCCACGCCCAAGGAGGGCAGCACCGCGCGCACGTTCACGATCGCGTTCCTGTGCCTCACAGGGATTCAGATCGGCTACCTGATCGCGCCGCTGATCGCGGGCTCGCGCTGGTGGGCGTGGGGTTTCTGGACCACGCTCCCGTTCGCTGCGATTCTCATCTTCACGCCGTTGAGCATGATGTTCAACTTCATGCGCTGGACACCGGTCGACGGCGGCTCGCGTATCCCCGCGATGACGGGTCAGTTGTCAACGGTGCTCATCGGTGGAGCGATCTACGCCGGCCCAACGGTCATTCTCTGGTTCACGCGCCCGCGGTGAATCAGCACCCGGCGTCCCATCGCGCGAAGTACGCGATGACATCGTCCGCGTCCACGCCGAGATCGCCGTTGAAGTCGGCGTCGGTGCGCCCCGCATCCCAGTCCGCGAAGAACGCGA